>CAZSUQ010000573.1:0-4166 GCA_964609935.1 uncultured Thermodesulfobacteriota bacterium
GCGTGGGTGTCTGCCATCTCGTTGCCAGGAATGTTTCAATTTCCTAAAAGAAAGAAGGCGTTGGGCCCGGGCTTCTTTACTTTGTTTCAATATTTTACTGATCAACAATATACGGATACGTAGCTTATTGTCCAGCGATTTTCTACTTTTTTTGTAAAAGATCATATTTGATCACCAAACCCTATTTACAAGCCTAAAAGCCCGAATATACACTGGTTGTTTTGAAACCTGTCATACATATGGTCAGAGAGTTACCCCCATCCATTACATGGAATCATGAAGAAGAAAATCGCCCCTCTCAACAAAATCGATTCGTTCAATTTCCCCCCGGGACGGCTCCTCATCCGAAAATACGAGGTTTTGTCGCATCTCGGTGCCGGTTGGGAGGGGGAGGTATTCAAGGTCAGGGAGCTTGCCACAGGGATCGAGCGTGCAGCCAAGTTCTTTTTCCCCCAACGCAACCCAAAGGACCGCACATCCTCCTTTTACGCCAAGAAGCTCTACAAGCTTCGAAGCTGCCCCATCGTGATTCAGTATCATACCCGTGAACAGATCATCTACAAGAGAACGCCCATTACCTTCCTTGTCTCGGAATTTGTAGAAGGGGAGCTGCTGAGCGACTTTCTGAAGCGGCAACCCGGCAGGCGGCTCACGCCTTTTGAAGGCCTTCATCTCCTTTACAGCCTGGTGGCCGGCCTGGAATGCGTCCATGACATGGGCGACTACCACGGGGACATTCATGACGAGAACATCATCGTCAACCGCATCGGCCTGGGGTTCGAGCTGAAGCTCCTGGACATGTTTCACTGGGGGAGGCCCACAGCTGCCAACATCCACATGGATGTCTGCGACCTGGTCCGGATCCTCTATGACAGCCTCGGCGGGGCCAAGCACTATTCCAAAATGCCGCCGGAAATCAAGAACATCTGCTGCGGTTTGAAAAAAACCCTCATCATCCAGAAATTCAGGACCGCAGGGTATCTGCGAGAATATCTTGAAACCATGGACTGGTACTGAAAACCGTTCATGAACATCCGGTTCCGGGCCTTTGCCCTGTGGACTTTCGCTTCAAAGTATGGCAAAAATCATTGAGATGGAGGTTGGGGGCAGGTTCCCGTCCGGTAACCTGCCCCATCCATTTGCGTCCCAAGAGGCCCGTGGAAGTGTTCCTATCTCCCTTTGCCAGGGCCTGTAACAAGGAGACCGGTCATGATCAGCGTTCAGGACCTAACCAAGTATTACGGAAACGTCTGTGCCGTGGACCGGATCAGCTTCGAGATTCGAAAGGGCGAGATTCTGGGGCTGCTGGGCCCGAATGGCGCCGGGAAGTCCACCACACTGCGTATCCTGACCTGCTACATGCAGCCCACCGAGGGGAACATCACGGTCAAGGATTTCAACATCCACGACCATCCCCTTGAGATCAAGCGCCTCATCGGCTACCTCCCGGAGATGGCCCCCCTGTACCACGATATGCTGGTCTACGACTATCTCGGATTCGTGGCCGGTGTCCGGCAACTGGACAGGGACAAGACCGACTCCAGGATCCGGGAACTGGCCGACCTTTGCGGGTTACGGGAGGTCATGCACCGTTCGGTTCACGAGCTTTCCAGGGGATACAAGCAGCGGGTCGGTCTCGCCCATGCCATGCTGGGAGACCCTGAGATCCTCGTTCTGGACGAACCCACCGCCGGGCTGGATCCGAACCAGATCGTGGAAATCCGTGACATCATCAAGGAGATCGGCAAGGAAAAGACGGTCGTTCTCTCCACCCACATCCTCAGCGAGGCAGAGGCCACGTGCGATCGCGTGGTGATCATCAACAGGGGGAAAATCGTTGCGGACGGCTCCACGGACACGCTGAAACAGGAGGCGGGCAACGACTACAAAATCCACCTGTCCATGCAGCAGGCGGACTTTGAGAGCGTACGGAGCGCCTTCTCCTCCATCCGGGAGATCGGTGACGTCACCCGAAGGGAGGAGAGCAACGGCACATTGAATCTCTGCCTGTCATGCAAGGCAGGAAGGGACGTCCGCCCGGACGTCTACCAGGTGATCAAGCAGAACGACTGGATCCTCGTGGAGTTTCTCAGGGAAAGCAGGACCCTGGAAAACATCTTCCGCGAGCTTACAAAGGAGCTCTGAAATGCGCGGCGTCCGACAAATCTTCCTGAAGGATTTCAAGGTTTATTTTGTTTCCCCCATCGCTTATATCGTGATCTCCATCTTTCTCGTCCTTTCGGGGTGGTTCTTCTTCTCCACCTTCTTCCTCTTCAACCAGGCAGAGATGCGAGGGTTCTTCGGTCTCCTGCCCATCATCTTCTCTTTTGTCATCCCGGCCATCACCATGCGCCTCTTCTCCGAGGAGATGAACACAGGGTCCTACGAGCTCCTGCTGACCATGCCGGTCTCCACGGTGGACGTGGTTCTCGGCAAGTTCCTCTCCGCGCTGGTTTTTCTCGCCATCATGCTGCTGCCCACGGTCTCCTACGGCGTCTTCGTCTCCATTCACGGAGACCTGGACTGGGGCCCGGTGATCGGCGGCTACCTCGGTGCCATCCTGCTTGGAGCCTCCTTTGCAAGCATCGGGTTGTTTGCGTCCTCGCTGACAAGAAACCAGATCATCGCCTTCATCATCGGCATGGCCATCTGCTTCTGCCTCACCCTGGTTGACAAGATGCTCTTTTTCCTTCCGGACACCCTGCTGGGCACCCTGCAGTTTCTCGGCGCGGATTTCCATTTCCAGAACATCTCCCGCGGCATCCTGGATTCCAGGGATATCCTTTACTTTCTCAGTGTGTGCTTTCTGATGCTCTATGCGACCCATTTCGTGATACAGGAAAAGAAGTGAGGATCCTGACATGAACAAACCAGGCGACAAAAGCAGGTACCTTCGATTTCTTCTCTACCTAGCGGTGGTGGTGCTCATCAACCTTGCCGGCACGACCCTGTTCCTCCGGATGGATCTGACCGCCAACAAGATGTTTTCCCTGTCCGAGGCCAGCGAAACCGCTGTGGCTACCCTGTCCGACCCGCTCACCATCAAGGTGTTCTTCTCGGACAACCTCCCCGCGCCCTACAACAACATCGAGCGCTATCTCCGCGACATGCTGGAGGAGTACAGCGTTTCAGGCAACCAATACTTCAACTACACCTTTTACAATGTTTCCGCGGAAGAAAAGGAGGAGACGGACAGGAACCGGGAGCTGGCAAGGGACTACGGCATTCACCCTGTCCAGATCCAGGACATCGAGCAGGACGAGGTCAAGTTCCAGAAAGCCTACATGGGCATGGTCATCATCCACGGAGACCTCATCGAAAAGATCCCCACCATCACCTCCACGGACGGGCTCGAATACCAGATCACGGACAAGATACGGAAGCTGAACAACAAGATCAGTGCACTGATCCGGTTGAAAGACAAGGTGGAGGTGAACCTTTTTCTCTCTACCTCCCTGCAGACCGTAAGCCCCTACCTGAACATTCCCGGCCTTGCGGACATCCCGGGCAAGGTGGAGGAGATCGTCAGTGAGCTCAATGACAAGCTCTACGACCGACTCGCATTCCGCTCCCTGGATCCGTCGCTGGACCCCTCCCACGAGCAGGAGGCCCAGGCCTATCAACTGCTCAAGTTGCACTGGAAGGAATTCCAGGATCGCCGCGGTGATACGATCCAGGCGGGCCAGGGGATCGTGGGCCTGGTGGTCCGGCACGGTGAACAGGCTGAGGAGATCCGTCTTCTTCAGGTCATCCGGATCCCCATTTTCGGCACCCAGTACCAGCTCATGGACACCGAGAAGCTGGAAACGGCCATCAACGAGGCCGTGGAGACCGTGATCGATATCAACGAAGAGGTTGGCTACCTGGTCTCCCACGGATGCGCGGATCTCGGCGGATTCACCATGCCCGGCCAGCCCAAACCCCCGAACGCCCTTTCCACCTTCAATGCCCTAGTGGGGGAGTCGTACAGCATCCGCAGGGTGATCCTGTCCGAAGAGCCGATCCCGGAGGGGCTCCACTCCCTGATCATCGCGGGCCCCACGGATACGTTCTCGGAATACGATCTCTACCGGATCGACCAGTACCTCATGAAGGGAAAGAACATCCTCCTCTTCCTGGATGCCTTCAAGGAGTTCATGCCTCAGGATCCGAATCAGATGAGGTTT
>CAZSUQ010000574.1:0-4160 GCA_964609935.1 uncultured Thermodesulfobacteriota bacterium
CCCTTCAACTGAAAGTCGAGGGCCTGCATGCTCCCCGACGCGTCGAGGCAGAGCATGATGTCCACCCCTTCGGTCATGACCTCGGTTTCCCGTTCCCCGGCCTGCGGTCTGGCAAGGGCCATCACGCAGAGGCCGATCCCCATGCATCGCAGCACGATCAAGCTGTGACGAAGGGGAACCCCTTTCCCGACGAAACCCTTGCGGAACGGGGCAAGGCTTGAGAAGCGGACCGAACGCCGGCCCCCTTTTTTCTCATAGGAGAAGAGGATGGGCAGAAGGACGAGCCCGAAGAGAAGAAACCATGGATCCTCGAATCGAAACATGATGGCTCTGTTCGCCTCCTGGAATGGAATGAAGCCTGTTACGTCACAGAAGAAACGCTCTCGTGCTGCTCCTCGGAATCTTCGGCCCGCTGGGCCGCCTGCTCCAGGAAGGAGAGCAGGTGTACGCGGATCGTCCCGGTCTCCTCGTTCTCCGGGTCCAAGCCTCGATACTTGATCGGGTCGGTCTCTTCGAGAAAGGAGCGGACCTCCCGTTTCTGGACGTCCTGGAGAAGGCTCGCCTTGTGAAGGCTGCCCAGGATCTCTTCGGTGGTCTGCTCCACCGCATGGATACCGGTTCTCCTTTCCAGGTATCTCCGGAGGATGATGGAGAGGTGGAAGACGTATTCACGGTACCGCTCCTCCTCCAGGATCCCTGTGGATTCGAGCTCCCGGAGTTCCCGTATGGCCAGTTCCTCGGGAGGCAGGAGGATTTCCTCTCCTCTCTTCCTTTTTCGCCGCCAGACCACCAGCCCCATCACGCAACCTGCGAGCAGGAACCCAAGGGAAGCCAGAAGGATCCATGCAAGGGGTATCTCCCTCTTGATCCTCTCCAGTTCCTTGATGTCCCTGATGTCCTTCTCCCCTGACTCCGGGTCGAGGGAGGACTTGATTTCCACAAAGACCTGGGGCGTCTCAACGAACCGCTCCACGCCTTCTTCATCCGTGTAGGACACCTTCAGGGACGGGAGGAGGTAGGAGCCCACGAGGTCGGCCTGCAGCTTGAACCATTGCTGCGTCCAGCGGCGCCCCTCCTTGAGCCTTGGCCCTTCCGTTCCGAAATCCACGATCCGCAGACCCTGGATCAGGGAGCCCGTCTCCGGCAGGGAAACAGACAGTTCGGGTTCCGTGTCCAGCGTGACACGGAACGTGATCGGATCTGAGATGCCGGCTTCAGCCCGGCTCACCTCCGCGGTCATTTCGACAGGCTGCCGTTCCTCTTCCTGCTGTGCATCCATGGCATCCCGGCTTGAGGAGGTGCAGGAGCAGGCGAGCGGGCCCATGAGGAGCAGCGCAAGGAGCATCCTGAGTGCCTCACCTCGCTTTATGACGATCTTCCTTCCCAGCACGAAGATTCCATGCCTATGCCGCTCGCAGCAGAAGGCTTCGTGCAATATGCGGGCTAGGGCAGTGCGTGAACGTCCCATCTCCGTCCTGTTCATTTCTTGAAAGCCTGGTGGGGTTCTTTCTTCTTCCCGGAATCCTTCATGAGGACCTCGGGAAACAGCTTCACATCGGAACCCTGGAGTGCCTGGCGGACAAGTTCCTCATGGGTCTTCTCCACCCTCTCCCGATACAGGTCCTGTTCCACGCGTTTCTGGACCTCTTCCATGGGCAGGTCCTGCGGGGCCCGGTAGGTTTCGACCCGGAACAGATAAACCATCCCGTTGGTTTTGATCGGCCCGCAGATGTCACCCTCGCGGCGAAAGACAAGGGCCTTCCAGAGCTTGCCCGGGTCTCCCATCCCTGTGGGATCCATCCCCTCCTGGATCCACTCGTCCAACAGACCTCCGCTTGCTCGTGTCTCCTCGTGAAGGGAGGTTTCCTCTGCCTGACGCGCGAAGTCCTCCCCCTCCCTGAGCGCCTTCTGCAGCCCATCGAATCGTTCCTCGGAAACCTGGATCATGCGGACCTTGTAAGCCTCCTTCTCCCGGTAGCGGTCCTGGTTCGCCCTGTAGTAGAGCTCGATGTCCTCCGGGGTCATGCTGACCTTTTCCTTGATCTCGTCCTCCAGAAGCCTCTGGACCAGCAGCTGCCTGTGGGCTCGCTCCACCTGTTTGCGGACCTGGGGATCCTTGTCCATTTCCAGCTTCTTTGCCTTCCGGTAGAGAAGCTCCTCGGCCACGTACTGCTGGAGAAAGGCCTTTTTCTGTTCAGGGTCTTCAAAGGTCTGACGCATCCAGGGGGGCATTGTATCCATGGCTTCATCCAGTTCCTTGCGGGTGATCACGTCGCTGCCGATCGTTGCGACCACCTCGCCTCCCTTGAATTCATCCCGGGGATTCTTGTCCAGCCCGCTTCTCGTCTCCAGGCTGTACTGGGCCTGGGCAAAACGGCCCAACCGCTCCAGGCAGGCCACGATCTTCGCGCCTGCTTCCGGAGCAAGGTTCGATTTCGGGTCGATCATTTCCACCTGGTAGAGCCAGCTCAACGCATCTTCGTAACGGCCTTCCTCCATACAGAGCTTTCCGATGGTATAGGCCATGTTCGCCCTCCGCCCGGTGGGGATGTCTCCTTCGGCGAGGTAGAGCGTGTATTGCTCGATGGCCTTGCCCTTCAGGCCCGCGCTCAACAGTTTCCCGGCGAGGTCCCTGCGTGCCTCGCCCGTCACAGGACCGGACCCCTTTGCCGGTAGGATGGGTGAACGGCCGCTCAGGGTCATGTGAACCAGGCCTGCGGCAACAACCGCAAGAAGGAACACACACACGATGACGAGGTAAAACGTCCATCGTACATAGGGGCGCTTCTTTTCCTGTGAGGTTCCACTGAAGGTCGGCATGTCCGCTTTGCTCATGGAATGTTCTTTCATCCTTGTTTCTCGCGCCTTCGAAAGAGTGCCAGCAGAGGCTCCACATAGGATACGTGGGTGGAGAGCGCTGCATGGTCTAGGTCCATGGACCGGAAAAGCCTGGTCCGTTCATCCTTCTCCCTCCGGCGAAGATCGAGGTATTGCCTGCGGAGGTCAGGATCTCGCGTATCCACCAGAAGAAGGTCCCCTGTCTCCGCGTCCTCCAGTTCCAGGAATCCGACCCCCGGAAGCTCCATTTCACGGGGATCCGAGATGGACAGGGCGATCATGTCGTGTCGCTTGTTCGACAGCCTGAGAGATTTCTCGTAGCCCGAAGCAAGGAAATCGGACAGGAGAAAGCAGATGCACCGTTTTCGCATCACTTGCCCGAGGAAATCCAGCGCCTGCGAAAGATCGGTTCCCTGCCCCTCAGGCTCGTAGGAGAGGATCTCCCGGATGACCCGCCAGCCATGACCTCTCGCCTTCTTGGGAGGAACGAATTTCTCCACACGGTCCGTGAAAAGGATCAACCCCACCTTGTCGTTGTTCCGGATAGCCGTGTAGGCGAGGAGTGCGGCCACCTCTGCAGCCACCTCCCTTTTCAGCTTCTTTTTCGAGCCGAAATGCCCCGAGCCGCTGATGTCCACCAGGAGCATGACGATCAACTCTCTCTCTTCCCGGTAGAGCTTCACATAGGGCCGGTCCATCCTGGCGGTGACGTTCCAGTCGATGGTGCGCACGTCGTCCCCGGGCTGATATTCCCGTACCTCCTCGAATTCCATGCCGCGTCCGCGGAAGGCGCTTTCGTACTCGCCGGCCATCACGTCATTGACGAGGTGCTTGGTCCGAATGTGAAGCAGGTGAATCTTTTTCAGAACTTCATCGGGTATCAAAGAAAGCTCCTCTCAAGGTCCCTTGAATGGTTTCAGGGGACCTCGATGTGCTCGAACAGTTTGGCAATGACATCGTCCGAGGTCATCTCCTCGGCCTCGGCCTCATAGGAGAGGAGGATGCGGTGTCGCAGGACGTCCGGACCGATGGTCTTCACATCCTGGGGCGTCACGTACCCCCTGCCCTGAAGGAATGCATAGGCCTTTGCCGCCTGGTTGAGGTAGATGGAGGCGCGGGGGGAGGCCCCGTACTGGATGAGGTTTTCGATGTCCATCCCGTAGGCCTTGGGTTCCCGCGTGGCCAGCACGATGTCCACGATGTAGCCCTGGATCTTCTCATCCAGGTACACACCATCCACCACCTCACGTGCCTGCAGGATGTCCGCCGGTTCCATCATCGGCTTGACCTCGGGCTTCTGTCTTCGGGCCTGCTGGTCCATG
>CAZSUQ010000575.1:0-4143 GCA_964609935.1 uncultured Thermodesulfobacteriota bacterium
TACGGCAACCGCAAAGGACCTTTTTGCTCTCACTTGATCCCCCTTTTCATGTGCCCATCGTGTGAGCCATGGAGCCGGGAACTCGCACGAGCCCACCACGATACGCGGAAGATTCGATTCTCTCGGGCAAGGTTCAGGTCTTGCCCGAATCTTCTATGTTTCCACGACTCTCGCTTGTAACACAAATACAAGACAGAAAAAAGCGCGGTACATCGGTTCGAGGTTTGTAACCCGGACGACATCCCGGCTCTCTATAGGAGGTGAGTTTGATTTCAGTGGAAAGCTGTGGAAGGGTAAACATGCTCGTATGTAACAACCGTTCCATGCCTGCGGGCCTGGAGCAGCGAGAGGAGAGGAAGCTCATGGCTGGAAAGCGAATTCTCATCGTTGGCGGTGTGGCAGGCGGTGCATCCTGTGCGGCCCGTGCCAGGAGACTTTCGGAGGAGGCGGAGATCGTCGTCTTTGAACGAGGACCCTATGTATCCTTTGCGAACTGCGGCCTTCCTTATTACGTGGGGGATGTGATCAAGAAGGAGGAGAACCTCCTTGTTGCAACCCCTGAGCTGTTTAAAAACCGGTTCAACATCGATGTTCGGGTGGAGAGCGAGGTTACGGCCATTGACCGGGAGGCCAGGACGGTTCAGGTAAAGGACCTGAAGGACGGCACGGTGAAGCAGGAGCCCTATGATGCGCTGGTTCTTTCGCCGGGCGCGGCTCCGATTCGACCGTCGCTGCCCGGCATCGATCTTCCGGGCATCTTTGTCCTGCGGTCCATTCCGGACAGCAGGAGGATACGGGAACAACTCCTCGGCTCGAACGTGAAGCGCGCGGTCATCGTGGGCGGCGGGTTCATCGGCCTGGAAATGGCCGAAAACCTCGTGAGCAAGGGCGTTTCCGTGACCATCGTGGAGATGCTCGAACAGGTGATGCCTCCACTTGACCCGGAGATGGCCGCGATTCTCAAGGACCACCTGGTCAAGAAGGGGGTTTCGCTCCGCCTCGGGCAAGCGGTGACCGGGTTCGAACAGAAGGAGGGAGGCGTGCTCGCCGTTCAGACAAAGGCCGGCGATGTCCTGGATGCCGACCTGGTCATCCTGTCCATCGGTGTTCGTCCGGAGATTCAGCTGGCCAGGGAAGCGGGACTCGAGATCGGTGAGCGCGGCGGCATCTGCGTGGACGAGCAGATGCGCACGAGCAACGCGCAGATCTGGGCCGTGGGCGATGCCGTGGAGGTGAAGGACATCGTGACGGGCGAGCATGCCCTCATCCCGCTGGCCGGTCCGGCAAACCGGCAGGGGCGGATTGCCGCGGATGCCATCTTCGGGCGCGAGAGCACATTCCGGGGTGTGCAGGCCACCAGTGTGTGCGGGGTCCTTGGGCTCACGGTGGCCATGACCGGCGCCAGCGAGAAGAACCTCAAGCGTGCCGGAATGGATTACGAAAAGGTCTATCTCCATCCCAACCACCACGTGGGGTACTACCCGGGAGCAAAGGCCATCCACCTGAAGCTGCTCTATTCGCCCGGGGACGGTGGCGTGCTCGGGGTGCAGGCCGTTGGGGAAGAGGGCGTGGAGAAACGGGTGGATGTGATTGCCATGGCCATTCAAAAAGGGGGTACGGTTTATGATTTGGAGGAGGCCGAACTCTGCTATGCTCCCCAGTACGGCGCGGCAAAGGATCCGGTGAACTTTGCGGGCATGATTGCAGCGAACAGGCTGCGTGGCGATACCCCCACCGAGCACTGGGAGAATGCGCCTGGACCGGATGCCCTGATCATCGATGTCCGGACCAAGAAGGAGTTCGAGAAGGGCCACGTGGAAGGCGCAATGCACGTCCCCCTGGATGAACTGCGGAGCCGCCTGGAGGATCTGCCCAGGGACCGTGAGATCCTGCCCTACTGCGGGGTGGGCCAGAGATCCTATTACGCCACGCGCATCCTGCTGCAGAACGGGTTCAAAGCGAGGAACCTCTCGGGCGGAATGCAAACCTACAAGTGTGTCCGGCCAAGCGGGTAGCCCGAAGATTCCATGATTACGTCGTTCGCAGTAGAAGGCTTCAGCTATATGCGGGCTAAACGGGAAACTGCCGCAAGAGCCCGGTATTGATCACCGCTTCCGTTTCTTCCTGTTGAGAATCCTGAGAAGCACGAGTGCACCCGCCGGGATGAAAAAGAGGGCCGCCTGGTTGAACAACCCTGACCCGATCAGGGATCTGCCCCCATAAGATTCGGCGATTGAGTTGGCAACCGCATGATAACCCTGATCATTACAATTGCTGTCAATCCCGTCACCGGGAAACTCCACCCCTCCGGGATGGATACATCGTGCGCACGGTACGCACTCCTGTAAACCGCAGGAGCAGGTTGCACATATGGCAGGATCATCCGAGGGGTCGTCGTCGCAGTCCATCTCACCCGGTGGGACGCCCCATGGAAAGAAGCCGTCACCGTCCTCATCCATGATGGCATAGGAGCTCACGGCTCCTTCGAGGATTCCATAGCCTGCCGTTCCCGATTCGTACCCGGCAAGATCATCGGTCACGATACCGGCGATCCAGAGATCCACCTCTCCATCGGGGCCGATGGCCGAGTCATCAAAGGTGTATTCAACCATGTCCTGAAAACCCCACTCCTCCTTAGGGATGGCATCCCCCTGTGCCTCGCACCACCAGACAGGAGCTTCCGCACCCAGATCCGGTACAAATCCTGTCTGCGCAAACCAGTTTTCTCCCACAGAGTCGAAGCCGGGCTCATGCGAAGGCTCCCCGATTCCGGTGACCGTCAGCACCTCGCCCCAGTCCGGGCGGTCCCCTGAGCCTGAAGTCTCTCCTGCCAGGTAGTACCTGACCAGCCCGAAGGACGTGGCGGCTTTCCAGTCGTTAAGGGGGCCGAATTCGTCGGGGCGATAGTTACGCAACAGCGCGATGGGATCTCCGTTTTCATCAAAAACCGTCAGCCTTGCCGGATCCGCCATTTCCAGCGGAAAGGTGGATGAGGTCACATCCGCACCAAGCTTCGTGGTCCCGGTGATTGTCCAGTTCCAGAGAGCCGTTGCCCCGCTGATGCTGAAATACCGTGTGACCTGGGCTGCGTCCGCCTGCTGTACGGAAAAAATTCCTGTGCCGGCCAGCAGGATGAGAAGACACGTCCAAACCAGTGTGGCAACCCTTGAAAACATGGCCTTCCTCCTCATTCTCGGTGAAGTTTCTGTACCAAGCGAAAAAATTGATTCCAGAAGTAGCGAACAATGCCTACAAACCAATATATCAAGCAGGGACGTTGAATGTGAAGCGAAATCGAAGATTGCAAGCGAGGCGAAGAAATCCCCATGCACAGAACGCTTGGATCTGTGGGTTAAGATACGTCACCGTGTGAATGCAGACATGTTCTCAGGGCAAAGATTCCGAAAACTCCACAACGAGCAGGTTCTGTCCCGGAAGGAGTTCATGCTCCCCCATGTCCGTGGCCGTGCCTCCCCACTGGAGGCCCATGCGGGTCCCGGGGGCCAGGGCCACTCCGTTCAGGCGTGCGGACTCGGTGGCCGGGCCGGGAATACGGAGCAGGGTCGTGAGGGGGGAGGCAGATTGCAGGTTCAGGGTCACCCGCATGCCGGTCATGCTCGTTCGTTCCAGGGAGAGGTCCAGCACGGCAGGTCCGACCTTGAGCCCATTAACGTGGAGATAGGGCCAGTTGTTGGGCAGGCGCGGAGCAAGCTTCACCACATTCTGAACGGCATCGGCCAGGAATCCGGTGAGGAAATAAAGGATTGCCTCGCTGTTGATCCCGCCCTCCCAGGAGCGGTATCTCGCCCACATCTCCCCGGTGATCCCGCTGTTGTCATAGAGCGGCATCAAGGCTGATGTGTCGTCATGGACCACCACCTCGGGGTAGTTTCCACCGGGGTCCGCGTGATCGTCCAGGGCATTGAAGGCATTCCGGGCCTCCGGATGATAGACCGATGAAAGGGTCCAGAGGGTGAACCCTGGCGTCATGCCGGTGTAGATCCCCTCGCCGATCACGGATCCGAGCAGGGCTCCGAGCAGGGGGTCAGCCGGGCTGAAGAAGACCTTGTGGCGTGACAGGAGTCGTTCAGCCAGCACATCCGCAGTGGACTCCCGGTTCTCACCCGGGAAATCCTCGCCCTT
>CAZSUQ010000576.1:0-4143 GCA_964609935.1 uncultured Thermodesulfobacteriota bacterium
CGTTGAGAAAGAGCCTGCCTGGGACAAAACACTCCCCGGGGACCAGCCGGAGGACCACGAAAGGAGCGATTCGGAGCGACTTGCCATCGAAAAAGAGGCTCTCGGGTTCTACCTGACAGGCCATCCCCTGCGGGAATATGTGGACGAGTTAAGTCGGTGCGGGGTCGTGAACCTGCAGGATGTCCTGGAGCTTCCTGACGGGTCCGATGTGACGGTGGGCGGCTTCATCGCCGTTCGAAAAGAGATCCAGACGAAAAAGGGAGACCGGATGGCCTTTCTCACCGTGGAGGACGAGACCGGAAGGATCGAGGTGATCGTTTTCCCGGATGTCTACAGGCAGGGCGTCTCCTTTCTTACCGAGGACGAGCCGATCGTTGTGAGAGGAAAGCTGGAGCTGGCCGAAGAAGAGATGGAGGAGGCTGCCGAGGGAGAGAAGAAGCGGCAGCAGGATACGAGAAGGAGGGGGGCAAAGATCCTTGCCTCAAAGGTCTCTCCCCTTCGGGAGTTCCGGTACGCGAACCAGAGCAGTATCCATTTCTCCGTCTCACAGAAGGACGTCACAAGGGAGAAACTCGAGGAGCTTCGAGATATCCTGCTGGACTACAGGGGGCCCTGCAAGGCCTATCTCCACATCATGGATCCGCCTCGCGGGGAAGTCACCATGCAGATGTCGGAAGAGTTTTCCGTGGAGCCCTGTACGGAACTCGTGAACAGGGTGGACAGCCTCTTCGGTCACAAGGTGGTTCACTCAAGCGAAGACTTTCATTAATATCCATTGACATCGAATGATTCGAGAGACGATGAAGAGAGATTTGCTTCGAAGCGTTCCCTTTCTTTTTCCCTTTGTGCTGGTGTTCGTGCTGTCGGGTTTTTTCGCCTGGGCGGAGGCGCAGACGTTTGTCCAGAAAACAAGGGAGAAGATAACGGCAGAGGGGGAGGGAGAGGCTGAAATCCAGGGACAGGACCTGAACCGTGCCAGGCAGGAAGCCATGGAAGATGCCATGAAAAACGCCTTTGAGAGGGCCCTGTTCGAGGTGATGCCGGAGGGACTCTCCCTCACCGAACACCAGGACCTGCTTCAAGACTTGACGCCCACGAGGAACAAGTACCTTCTGAAGTTCCGGATTCTGGCGGAAATGCCGGCCCTGCAGGTTTTCTTCATGACCGTGGAAGCGACCTTTTCCAACACCCTCATCCAGGAGGAACTGGGCAAGCGCGGCATGATTCCCCAGGATGTTTCCGGAAAGGAACCGGTCGCATTCGAGCTTTCGCTTCAGGGCATTTCCTCCTTTGGCATGTACCAGGATCTGCTGCAGCGCCTTCCGGAGGAGATCGAAGGGATCGAATCCCTCAAACCGATGGAGGTTTACGGAACCCTGCTGGTGGTGCGGTTCACGTACAGGGGTGATTTGCCGGAAATCGAGGACAGAATCCGTCAGTGGATTCTCCATGAACAACACGCACGCTCCGACGGCTTCAAGGTACCCGAGGAAATCGAGATCATCCTTTCTCCGGTCCTCGTGGATCCGGTTGAACCCGGGACGATCTCTGAGGATCCATCCACGTCTCCAGAGAATGAAGAGAGTGCCCCGCAGCCCCCTGAAGGGGAGACACCTGCGACGACGTAAGCCTATTCCTGCAGTGCCTCCACGCATCCGGGATTGAGAACCTTCATTCGCTCAGGCTCCACCTCTGTCCACAGAAACTTGGATGATGAAAAACACAGGTCTTCAAGTCGATGTTGTTCCCTCCTGTCTGGCAAAGGCAAAGAAGATCAGGCCTGGCGACAGAATCCTCGAGGTGAACGGCAAAACGGTCCTGGATGAACTCGACTACCGGTTTCATGCAACAAGCGGGCGCCTGGCCCTGAAGGTGGCACGTGCGGAGGGGAATACGTGCAAGGTCCTAAACGTAAAGCGGACCGAAGCGGAAGGCTTGTCCTTCGTGCCCCTGCAGCCTGCGCGATGCAGGAATCGATGCATCTTCTGCTTCATCGATCAGTTGCCGTCGGGCCTCCGCAAATCCCTCTACGTCAAAGACGAGGATGCCCGCTTTTCCTTTCTGTACGGGAATTATGTCACGTTTGCTTCCCTGACAGAGGAGCACCTTGATCGAATCTGCCTCATGCGGTTCAGCCCGCTCTACGTTTCCGTACACGCAACAGACCCGGATGTCCGGAACCGGATGCTCGGCCGAAAATCGAGCCGGGACATCCTGGGGACCCTGAAAAGACTGGCGGAGCACAGGATCGAAGTGCACACGCAGATCGTCCTGTGCCCGGGGGTCAATGACGGACAAATCCTGGAGAAGACCATCCGTGATCTCGTGGCATACCATCCATGCGTAGCCTCTGTTGCCATCGTGCCCGTGGGATTGACTCGATTTCGCAAAGAGAAAGGCCTTTACCCACTGAAAGGAATACAAAAAGCTTATTCTGTGAAAATGATAAATAATATAAACAAGATACAGGCAAAACTTAAAGTTGATTATAGCTCTAATTTTCTCTATCTTTCCGATGAATTTTACTGGAAAGCAGATGCCGGTTTCCCGCCACTGTCTGAATACAACGATCTGCCTCAATGGGAAAACGGTGTGGGAATGGTCCCGCTTTTCTTTCAGCAGTGGAAAAAGCAGCGGAAAAGAACGAAAAGGGGCAAGGCACCCAAGGGGTTGCGGTTTGTAGCCGTCACAGGTGAGATGGCATACCCGTACCTGTTGCCTTACGTACGCTGGGCAAGCCGTACGTTTGGCGTGCCCATGAGCCTTGTCCCTGTGAATAACAGCTTTTTCGGCAGGCAGGTCAAGGTCGCCGGGCTGGTGACCGGCCGGGACATTATCAAGCAATTAAAAGGGGAATCAATGGAAGGGGCGATCTTACTCCTTCCCCATGTGATGTTGAATCAAGAGAAGGGTCGTTTCCTGGATGATGTGAGATTGAAAGATCTGGAAGACCAGCTAAGGGTTCCTGTCATGCATTTCCCTTCGGATCCTGAAGGGTTCGTAAAGACTCTTAGGAAATCCTTGAAAAGGTTTAAAACAAAAAACTGATCCAATCGTTGACTGATTTTATCAAACTTGCTATTTTATATTGTCTTTTTGGGTTTAATTAAGTGGGATACATGGAGGCACGTAGCTCAGGGGGAGAGCACTACCTTGACGCGGTAGGGGTCGGCGGTTCGAATCCGCCCGTGCCTACCACCTCGTATGGGTGTGGAACACCATATCGGAACGTGTCGTTTCAATGAACATTCTCCCAATCGTTTGTTTTCCGCGTGCCCGAAAAAGCCTCATCGAAATCCATGTGAGGCGTCCTGTGGCGATTGAGCCGCATGATGGATACCTATGTTTTTTTCTTGTTTGAGGGATTTATGGAGCCTTCATCCGTACAAAAGGAAGTGATCGAAATCCGGGTGAACGGACAGGACCAAAAATCGTATCCGGCGGGAACCTCTGCGCATGAACTCCTGACGAATGCCGACGCCTTCCTGCCAAAGAAGACCATTGCGGCCTCGTTCAATGGAAACGATATCGATCTGAACCGTGAGCTTCAGGCCGGGGGAGACCTCCGTGGAATTTCCGTTGACAGTGAGGAAGGGCTGGATATCCTTCGTCACAGTGCAGCGCATGTGATGGCGCATGCCGTTCAGGAACTCTTCCCGGACGTGAAGGTTGCCATCGGTCCTTCCGTGGAGACCGGCTTTTATTATGACTTCGATCGCTCCGAGCCCTTTACGCCCGAGGATCTCAAGAAGATCCAGAAGAAGATGAAGGAGATCGTCGGGAGGAACGAACCGTTTGTCCGGACGGAAATATCCCGCGAGGATGCAGTGAATCTCTTCCGGGAGAAGGACGAATCGTACAAGGTGGAAATCCTCCAGGAGATCCCCGACGAAAAGGTTTCCCTCTATTCGCTCGGAACCTTTATGGATCTCTGTCGAGGGCCGCACGTGCCCTCCTCGGGATGGATCCGGGCTTATAAATTGACCAGCGTTGCCGGTGCCTACTGGAAAGGGGATGAGCGGTTGCCCATGCTTCAGAGGATCTACGGGACCGCTTTTCCCTCACGCGACCTTCTCAAGGAACACGTGAAACTGCTCGAAGAAGCGAGAAAGAGGGACCACCGGAAGCTTGGCAAGGAACTCG
>CAZSUQ010000577.1:0-4139 GCA_964609935.1 uncultured Thermodesulfobacteriota bacterium
CTCGAACTGGGAGGTACGACCGAAGGAGCTGACGCCGTGGAGCAGAGAATCGAAAGCGCCCAGGAAACCAGCGTGGGTGAATTCGAGGAGCAGTCTGGGGAGCTGGAGCAGGTTCATGGAGAGACCGAGGAGTATGAAGGCGAGCTCCGTGAACGATCCGATACCACCTCTTCCGACATGGACAAGATCTCGGAGGCTTCGGGCCAGATCAACAGCGACGCCCCCAAGGGGGAATTGGATGCCGCCAGGGATGCGGCCCAGGAAGATATCGATTTTCTTGATGGGATGGAACAAAGCGACCAGGAGGCCCGGGCTGAAAGCCAAAGCCTCCACGATGAGCATGAAGGTCGCGTAAATTCAGCAAGGAGTTCATAAAATGCAGAATCGTCCGAACATGCCCGGCATGGGCATGCCCCCACCGGGTCCACCCGGGGTTCCAGGAATTCCCGGCATACCCTGCTCGGCTCCCCCTCCCCCTATGAGGGAGAAAGCCGTCCATCCGGATCTGTCCAACGCGGAAGCGGAATATACAAGCGGACAGGATGCCAATGCCGTTCTCGATGCATTGCCCGGAAAACTGAAAGCGGCTTTGAGCGCCATTGAATCGGAGCTCCAACGCCTGAAAAAGAACCTCGCCGTGGTCCAAGGCCACGAGGAGGAGATCAACAGTGAAGAGGCCATAGGTCATTACCAGCAGGCCGAAGCTGAAATCGCCGGAAAGCACAACCAGATCCTTTCGGTACGCGAAAATCTCTACCAGCAGATCTTGGCTGTGGACCAGGCCGTTCAGGGGGTTCTCGATGAACTGGGGGTCGGCCAGGACATCGATCAGCCCGGTGGTAAAAGACCACAAGGGAAACCGAGGACAAGCAAGCCTGCCCAGGCGAAAACATCCCCGCACAAGCCTTCCCAGGTGAAGAAAGCAACAGGTCAGAAGGCCCCTGCACCGAAATCCCCGAAAAGCAAAAAGGAATCTGAGGGCCTGTCCGAGCAGGCTATTGCCCAGCACGCGGCCGCCACCCTCGGCTTAAGCCCCGCTGTAGTGAACAAGGCCCTGAAAAAGAAGAAGAAATAGAACCATGGAATCGAACGGTACAGGACAGACGCTATTGATCGGAACAGGAGGATCACATCCCGGCTTATGGACGATGCCTCCGGAGGGTCATTCCGCCGATCCCCTCCTCAAGCTGCCTCCCGGACACAGCGTCTATGCCCTTGATGTCGATTTAGAGGGGGATCGTTTTGTCATCGGTGACCGTGCGGGGAATATCCAGGTCTTCTCGTGGCCCGGCATGTCCGCGGCCGCGGTGCCGGAGAAGTTGTTCCATCTCACCCAGGGAGCTCCAGTACTATCCGTCTGCCTGGCGGGTGAATCCATGCTGGCCTCTTCGGATACTCTGGGGAGATGCCTGCTCTGGCATCCCATGGAAGATGAAGATAATCCCGCATGTCTTGAAGGTGACGGGTTCACCATCTGTTCCATATCGAGACTCGATGAAGATCGAATAGCGGGTCTTTCAGCCGGTGGTTCGCTGCTGATCTGGGATACCGACCGAAAAAAACTGCTGGAATCCCTGGCCGGGCCTAGGCCATTACGGAAGCTCGGCTTCGCGACACATATACACTGGCCCAACCACGATGCGATTGTTTATCCCACTGAAGAGGGCCTCTTGGCGGTCGTCACGCTTTCCACCCCGAATATTCAAATCCATGAAGCACACGCGGGGCCCTTTTATGCCTGTATCGCTGATGGTGAAAAGCTCCATACCCTCGGCGCACAGGACGGCCGCATGAAAACGTGGGCCTGGAGCGATAAAGGATGCACGCCGGTCCGATCCGGATCCGCTCCCAGGGGAATCGTGTCCGGAGAACTTCTCGATGATAGGCCCGGAAAACTCCTTCTTATCAACAAGGAAGGGGAAGCAGCCGTTTACGGCTTTGATGACGAATCATTCCACCTCATCCATAGATTGGAAGGAAACCAATACCGCGTTGCCGCCGGTCCCGCTGCTGCGGCACGCCGTACCATGGAGGAGCGCCGGCGTACCGCCCTTTGTCAAAACCTCAGAGCTGAAGCTCTTGAAAGGATCGATAAGGGTAAAACCGAGGGTCTTGAAAATCTCTACAGACAGATAACCGAATCGGGCTTCGAACTCGTGGTGGTCGGGCTACGCGCCCACCAGGCCTTTATGCAAAATGATATCATCGAAGAGCTCCGGGCCCGACATCGATTGATCAAAATCATACCGGATCTGGATCGGAATTCCTTACGTCGCTATGCTTCTTTGCTGGTGACGACCTGGTGCATTCCTGAAGCCAAGAAAATACTCGATCAGATTCAGGGAGATGATCTCTCGGACTCGAACTGGCTCAATAAAACCGCCAAGGCGCTTGGGGGAAAGGTGTGGGTCATCGAGCCGGATCCCCCCATCCCTTTCCTGATCGAGGCGGCGGCCATCGTGGATCGGCCCTTTAGGGGGCGCTGGGTGGTGGAAACTTCCCCACCCATACCCTTTCCCGATGAAAGTCTCGAAGCCGAGACGCTGGGGACCCAGTTCGAACAGGTGAAAGCAACAGACCACCTCGAAAACCTGCCGCGCGCTGATACGCAAAGCACCTGGTGGATATCAGGGGGATCAGTGAACAAAGTCGATGTTGTAGTTTTCACCGATCCTTCCAACCGAAACAGGGCGGGTTTCAGCTGGGCGGTTCAGATCTTGAAAGACGGTATGAGCTGCAATCTCGTCCCCACGGTCCTCTTCGATACCGGTCCCAAACCGGTGGGCCGGTCTACCGGAGAACATAACCAGTCCATTCTTTCGGTATACGAGAAAGGCGCCGGCCAAGATGGGACTCTATCCTGGCCCCGCAAGCTCATCCAAGCCGTGACGCTCACCATCCGGCGTCTGCGGACCCGCATCCGCTCTTGCCGGCAATGGAAGAGGAGATGATATGCAGGAACCTATCGAGAAACAGAATGTACTCGATCTTGCCTCAATAAGAGAGGGTGAGATTGATTTCGAGCCTGAGCCCGGGTCCGGTGACAATAATCCCTTCTTGACCCTTCCCATGGACCCGACGGGATGCAGGCCCCTCCTGGAACCCGACACCAAGCTCGGCCGTTTCCACATCAAGAAGCACCTGGGCCGTGGAAGCCTGGGCGATGTCTATCTTGCCCACGATGAAGTCTCGGGTGAGGCCGTGGCGATCAAGGTAGTGGTCAAAATATCCGGTGACGGCGAGGGCACACCATCCCGGTTGAGGGGAGAGCGGACGGCCTATACCCGGATCCAGGATCATCACCACATCCTGAAAGTCCATGACCTCCATCCCATCCCCAAGGGAGGTGCGGAGCTCCTCGTGCTATCGATGGAATATGCTGATGGGGGCACGTTCCGAAATTGGTTGAGAGCGCACCGTGATGCCCTAAAGATCCGTCGAACGCAAGGTATGGATCATTTCAAGGCCATCTGCCGCGGTGTGGCAGCGGGTCACGAGGTCGGAGTGGTCCACCTGGATTTGAAGCCCGAGAACTTTCTGCAGGTCAACGGAGTCTGGAAAGTATCGGACTTCGGTGTCTCCACCTGTACAAACAGTGCTGAAAACAACGGATCGGCAAGCCGAATGTCCGAATCCTCGGGATGCATATCCGGAACCCCGGTCTACATGAGCCCCGAGCATTTCATCACACCCTATCCTGATGACCTTGATGGTAGATCAGACATATACAGCCTTGGGATTGTACTCTTCGAGCTGCTCCATCCCAAGGGAAGGCAGCCTTTTGTCGGAGACTTCGAACAGCTCCTGATGAGGCACTCCCAATCCCCGCCCCCGCCGCTGCCTCGGGCCGAACCCAGGGAATCCCGAGTGATCAAGCGGTGTCTCGAAAAGGATCCGACCATGCGGTATCCGACCATCCAGGCCCTGCTGGATGATCTGGAAGGGCGCGGGGAAGCATCCGAGGCCGATAACGACCATGAAGAGGAGACGGAAACGACCTGGCAAGAGGCCTGTCAGTGCATAGAAGAAAACCGGTTCAACGATGCAAAAAGGATGTGCAGTCACCTCCTAGTGCTTTGCCCGGAACATACCGAGGCACGAAGGCTCCTCGAAACCCTGCAGGAGCGATACGAACAGGC
>CAZSUQ010000578.1:0-4138 GCA_964609935.1 uncultured Thermodesulfobacteriota bacterium
GCCTCGATCTGTTGCAGGCCAGGGATCTGAAAGGGTCTCAGCCTTGTTCTGTCGCGGGCCGGGAACTTGAACGGGTTTCTGTCAGAGGGACGATCCGGAGTGTGCACAATCGCTTCGGGGGCAGGGAGAACTGGATCTGTGCGCCGGTTCCTTCAACGGAGAACTGCCCGCCGGAAAGCCCCTGCCCCCCTGCCAGAAGGGTCCACTCGTATTCGCCGGGCTCGAGAAGGTAGAGGCCCGCGCCCATGGGCCTGGAACTGTTTCCGAAATGGTACAGATCGGCAGAGAGGTGTGTGGTGCCGTGGTCCACAACCATCACTGCGATATCCTGCGGCAGGGTCTTCCATCGCACGGCATTCATGGGGAAGTAGAGGGCATTGCCGAAGTCGCCGGTCAACATGTTGTAGAGCAATTCGGTTTTCGATCTGGGGAGGGGCGGATCTGCATAGTCGTTTGCATAGTTCTTGTGAAACTTGAAGACCCGGTCCGTCCAGCGCACCTCCTCCATGTAGGCAGGCCGGTTGATTCCAAAGGCGGCCGCAACCTGCCCCAGTTCCTCCAGAAGGGGGGCATCGTTTCCGGTCAGGCGGTATTCCACATAGCCGCCGGCATCAGCAAGCAGAAGGGAATCGAACTGTTCGTCACCTGTTAGGAGCCTGTATTTACCCAGGGTGTCGGAAAGGAACCCCCCCATCTTGCTTGCACACCACATGGCACTACCCGGGGTCGGTTCCTCGGGCGGGTCCTCCAGAAAAGCGGCTCGAAGTGCGGCCATACTCTGGATCGGTTCCAGGTATTTTTCATCCCCGGTCATGTGGCTCGTGAGTAGCAGGCTGCTCGTCATCATGGTCATGGCACTGGGGCTCCGGTAAAGCTTGCCTTCATAGTGGTTCTCCGGATCCCACCAGTCCTCACCCAGCCCGCCGATATCTCCGTCGGGCCAGTGAAGGGCCGACGGGAGGACCCCGGCCGGCTTGCCCCTTTCAGAGCGGACGGCCGCGTCCACCCAGGTGTCCATCCAGTCCCGGAACAGGCTCGTCATCTCCGTGTCCCCGGTTCGCTGCCAGTAGAGCAGGGCGGGCTGTACAGCACGGGGATGATAGACCGTGTCGCAGGCCTTCTTCGGTGAAGGGTCCACCCTTTCGGAAGTGAAATAGGTGCTCTTGAACTGCGTGAGGCCCCGGTCGTTTGTTCCGGTCCACAAGTCGCGCATCAGCTCTGCAAGACGCTGCGCCCGTCCCTGCCAGACCGGATCGTCGGGAGCGATGTGCATCATGGCCGTCCCCGTGTCCCCGGAGTCCTCGGCCGAGTGTTCCACGTCGGTCATCTTGGTGGTGTACCCGTTCTCCATGCTCGGCAGGGCAAAGAGCCCGCTGGCCAGGCGTTCCTGTGCGGCATTCACATCCGGGTCCTCAAAGCCGAGGAGGATCGGCGTCCACGCCCTCCACATCTCCACGTCGTCGCCCCAGCCGCCGCCGAACTGGCCGTCCGGGGCCTGACGCTTCTCGATCCAGAACCGGATGATTGCACCCAGCTTTTCCAGGGCCTCCCGCTGGAGGTTTGCCCACGCTGGGGCCTTTGGGTCAAGCGGGTGGATGGAGGGCCAGGGGACAGGCTCGTCCAGGTACATCCGGAGGACCCGGTTCCCGGGGAAGGCAGCCGCGGCCTTGCTCACGAGGCGCCTCCCCTCACCGAAGTACTTGTCACGCAGACGCTCGGTCTCTGCATAGGAACCGGTCTGGATGGGCTGCCAGATCAGCATGCGGCCCCTGTACATGCACCAGACAGGGTAAAGTGGGGAATCCTCCGGGACCTCCGGCGGATACATGGGCATCAGGCGCTCCACCAGGAACGAGAACAGCAGCCAGAGCGGATAGATGGGGGAGTCCTCATCCACAAGGGGGGGCAGGCCGGGCAGGACCCTGTACACAAAAAAGTCGCAAAGGTATCCGTTCTCGGCCGGCAGGGGCTTCTCACCCGGCTCCCAGTACTTCTCCAGGCCGTTCGCCCAGTGGTCGATCACCGGAAGAAGTTTTTCCAGGTCCCGGCCGAGCTCCGAATCAGGACCGACACGGGCCAGAAGGTCCGAAAGGATCCGGTGCCGGTCCTTTTCGTTCTCCTGGCTGCCTGCAAGGGAGATCAACTCCTCAGGCGTGAGCACCCTTTGGGTTTCGTCATCGGAGCTTTCACACGCGGAAAGGAAGAGTGCACACAGCAGGACAAGGATCGGGATGCAGGCTGCCTTTGCTGCGGGTGGGTGGATGGCTTGCGATGGCCTTGTCACAGAATTCCACCTGATTGCTTGCAGGTTCCTGGCCCCCCTCTGGATGGCAGGAAAGAAGAGTAGTATCCTTATGGAATCACCATAACAAGAAACGATCTCCTTTTGAAGAAAGCAAACTCAATGCTGTACAGAAAGATGCCGAAGAATGGTGACGATCTTTCCATCCTGGGGTTCGGGTGCATGCGCCTGCCCGTGGACAGGGAGGGAAAGATCGATGAAGAGAGAGCGGTTCGCCAGATTCGATTTGCCGTGGACAACGGCGTCAACTACCTGGATACCGCATGGCCGTATCACAGCGGGGAGAGCGAGCCGCTGCTCGGTCGGGCCCTGCAAGGGGGATACCGCGAAAAGGTCAGGATCGCCACAAAGCTTCCTTCCTGGATGATCAAGCGTCGCGAAGACATGGACCATTATCTGAACCAGCAACTGGAGAGGATGGGAACGGACCGCATCGATTACTATCTTCTTCACGCCCTGAACGGAGGAACATGGGAGAGCCTGAAACAACTCGGCGTCACCGATTTTCTCGACAGGGTCCTGGAGGACGGGCGTATCGGCAACGCAGGCTTCTCCTTTCACGGGCTGGCCGAGGACTTCAGGCGGATCGTGGACGCATACCCCTGGGTGTTCTGCCAGATCCAGTACAACTTCCTGGACCAGGAGAACCAGGCAGGGACGGACGGCCTCAAATACGCAGCGTCAAAGGAGCTGGGGGTGGTGGTCATGGAACCTCTCCGTGGGGGGAACCTCGGCCTGCCCTTCCCGCCGCCCGCTGTGGATGAGATCTGGAATGCAGCCGAGAAGAAACGAACCCCTGTGGAGTGGGCCCTGCGCTGGGTGTGGAACCATCCGGAGGTCACGGTGGTGCTTTCCGGAATGAACGAGGAGAGCCATATCGAAGAAAACCTTGCTGTTGCGGATGAGGCGCACCCCGATTCCCTCACGGAAGAAGAAGGCAGGATCGTGGAGCAGGCGGCCCTGAAGTACAGGGAGATCATGAAGGTCGGCTGCACCGGATGCGGGTACTGTATCCCCTGTCCCATGGACGTGATGATCCCTGTCATCTTCGAGGTGTACAACAAGATGCACATGTTTGGAAACGAAGAGGAGGCAAGGTTTTCCTATGCCCTGCGGATGAGCGGGTCGATCAGCGGCGACGGACCGGGTTATGCCTCCCAATGCGTGGAATGCCGTGAATGTGCGGAAAGGTGTCCTCAGGGCCTGGAAATACCGGATTTGCTGAAGAGTGTCGTGGACGAGCTTGAAGGCCCCGACCTGGAAGACAGGGTGGCCATGGCCAGGAAACTCTTGAAGATCGATTAGAGATCGACTTTCGTGCGATTGTTTTTTCAATCCTTTTGCATTCTGATGACACTGTTTTCCGCGCCTTCCGTTATGATTCCATTTAGGGTTCGACAACCCTTCTTGTGACAAGACCCTCCTGCCTGCTGATTTCGAACCCCAGGGTTCCACGACGAATTCAGGATCCAATCAGCAAACCGCCTAAGGAGGAGAGATCATGAAGGTTCTTCTCGTCCAGCCCCCTAACAATCCCAAGGTCGTCTATTCGGTGCTCCCCTACCACATGGAACCGCTGGGCCTGGAGTATGTGGGAGCCGCCCTGGCCGGTGGGCACGAGGTCAGGATCCTGGACATGCGTATCGAAGAAGAGATCGAGCCGGTGATGGAGACCTTTGCCCCTCACCTGGTGGGCTTTACCTGCACCTCCGTTAACGCAGGAACGGTCAAGGCGCTGGCCCGTAGAGTGAAGAGCGCCTCAGAGGGAGTCACCGTCATGGTGGGAGGCCCTCATGCCCAGGTGGCGCCGCAGGACTTCAATGACGGGGGTGTGGA
>CAZSUQ010000579.1:0-4135 GCA_964609935.1 uncultured Thermodesulfobacteriota bacterium
GCGGTCTTCTTCCGGGCCCTGGAGAGAGCGGATGCAGCCTTGATGAGCTCGGCCTCTGTCCGGCGAATGTCTTCATCCAGGGCCTTCCGCTCTTCACCGAAATGTTCCATCCTCTGGATCCGGGTTCGCAGTTCCTCTCCCCGTTCCATGAGTTCTTCCAGGGAGCGGTTGTATTTTCTCTTCAGCATGTAAAAGAGTGCGAGCCTCTCCTCCACCTGCTCGAGTCGATGGGGGTCCCCCCCGATGGTGTCCGCATATCGCTGCATCTGTTGCGCTGCTTCCTCCAAATAGTGGAGGGCGGTCTCCATTTGTTGAGCGACTTCCTTGAGTTGAGGGTCCACACGGGATGCCTCCTCCAGGCGCTTCTGCATGTGGTTGACCGCGTCCAGCACGGAATGATCATCGCCATAGAAGGCCTGTTCGGATTCCCGGCAGACCTCTCTCAGCTTTTCCGAGTGAAGAAGCTTTTGGCGTTCCTGCTCGAGCTCTTCCTCCTCCCCTGCCTGGATGCGCGCCTTGGAGATCTCCTCACACTGGTGAACAGCCATGTCCCTCTCAGAGGTCAGACGATCCTGCTCCTCCTCAAGACCGGCCCTCTTTTGATGAAGTCCCCGGAGGGATCGGTACAGGGAGGTCACCTCTGCTTGATCAGGGACCAGGTTTCCAAAAAGATCCAGGAGTTCCCGGTGCCTGTTGATGCGGAGGAGGGACTGGTGTTCGTGCTGACCGTGAATGTCCACGAGTCGTTGCCCGAGTGTGTCGAGAAAACCAAGGGTCGTTGACCGGTCGTTGACATAGATCCTGTTCTTGCCCGAGCGGGCCACCGTTCTTTTCACAACCAGCGTGTCCTCGGCCGGGACCCCGGCCTCTTCCAGAACAGGCGGGATATCCTGAACGGTTTCGATGTCGAAAAGGGCCTCCACACAGGCCTCTTCGGTTCCGGATCGAATCCACTCTCCCTTTGCGCGTTCCCCCAGAACGAGTTCAAGGGCGCCCACCAGGAGGCTTTTCCCTGCGCCCGTCTCCCCTGTCAGCACATTGAGGCCTGGACCGAACTCGATCCTCGCTTCCTCGATGATGGCAAGGTTCTGTATGAACAGTTCCCGAAGCATAGGTTTTTATTGGTTTCGAAGGATCAGCGTTCTCCCCACTTCAGCTTGGTCCGGAGAACCTCAAAATAATTCTTAAAGGATGTCTGGATGAGTGGGACCGAGTACGTGGATTGCCGGATCTTGACAACGTCGTTTTCAAGGAACGAATGCCCCACCTGGCCGTCCAGGGTGAGAAACACATCCCTCCGACCGCTCTTCAGGGTAATCTCCACGGTGGAGTCCACAGGGAGGATGATGGGTCGGTTCGTCAGGGTGTGCGGGCAGATGGGTGTGAGGAGGATGGAGGAAAGGGTCGGGTGGATGATCGGCCCCCCTGCGGAGAGGGAGTAGGCCGTGGAGCCGGTGGGAGAGGAAACGATGAGGCCGTCTGCCTGATAGGTTGTCAGGTAGGCGCCGTCCACGGTGACCTCGAGGGAGATCATGCGGGCCAGTGCACCGTTGTTGATCACCACGTCGTTCATGACCTCGTGCTCAGAGGTGCAGGTGTTGTTGCGAAGCACCATTGCATTCAGCATCATCCGCCGGTTGATGGTATATTCTCCGGCAAGGATGATTTCCAGAGCCGGGTAGAGCTCCTGCAGGGCAACCTCTGTGAGGAACCCCATGCGGCCCAGATTCACACCCAGGATGGGCACGTCGTGGTTCTTCACGAGCCGGGCCACGCTGAGGAGGGTTCCGTCACCACCCAGGACGATGAGCATCTGCGTTGAGGCCGGGATCTCTTCCCGGGGCAGGCGGTCCGGGTGGTCCATCCTTTTGCCCATTTCATCCTCCAGAATCGGCTGAAGCCCCCGGTCCTTCAGCCAGTGGATGAGCCGGACAAGGATCTCCTCCACCTCTTTTTCCTTCTTGTACTTTGCAAAGATCCCGATTTGCTTCATGAAATGCCTCAAAAAAACCTGGATGTTCGGCGTTTCCGATCCGGATTGCCGGAGATCTTTTCCCTAATAACATACTCCCGGGTGGCTGTCCATGGACACGCGTAAGAGAGCAGGAAAGCACGGTTCTTCACAAGGGGCAGCAAAATTGTCTATTCCAGGAAAAGAATGTTAAAAAGGATCCAAGCCGTCGCTGGAAAGAAGCATACCCGCATGCAGGGAGCGGTTTCGGTCATGGGTGTTGACGGGAAAGAGATGAACGAGGAGCTGTTTGAAAGTCGGCCTGAGGATAGCGCGGGGCCTCGGCCAAGGCCCCTTGCGGATCGCATGCGTCCAAACAGGCTCGAGGAGTTCGTGGGACAGGAGCATCTGCTGGGACAGGGAAAGATCCTGCGTGAGGTCCTGGAACGCAGGAAACCGTTTTCCATGATCTTCTGGGGCCCGCCCGGGTGTGGCAAGACCGCGCTTGCCTTTCTCCTGGCCAGGCACATGCATTGTCACTGGGTTGCCTTCTCTGCCGTGCTGAGCGGTGTCAAAGAGATTCGTGAAGTGATCCGGGATGCCGGGCTCCAGTGGAGCCGGAACCGGAGGCAGACCATCCTCTTTGTGGACGAAATTCATCGTTTCAACAAGGCCCAGCAGGACGCCTTTCTTCCTCATGTGGAAAACGGCCGGATCCTCCTGGTGGGTGCAACCACCGAGAATCCCTCCTTTGAGATCAACAAAGCCCTGATTTCCAGAACCCGGGTCCTGGTCCTCCATCCGCTGGGTGAGGCGGAGATCGAACGGATCGTATGCAGCGCCCTTGAGGATGGGGAGAGAGGGCTTGGATCCCTTGGCTATCGACTGGAACCGGAAGCCGTGGAGCTCCTGTGCAAGGCTGTCCAGGGGGATGCACGGCGTGCGTTGAACGCCCTGGAGTTGTCGGTGACGGTCCATCAGGAGGGAAAGGCGGAAGGGGAGCGGGTGCTGACGGTGGGGCACATCAGGGAAGCCCTCCAGAAGAAAAGCCTGCTTTACGACAAGAGCGGTGAGGAGCACTACAATCTCATCTCTGCCTTTATCAAGAGCATGCGGGGGAGCAATCCGGATGCCGCGCTGTACTGGATGGCCCGCATCCTGGAAGGGGGGGAAGATCCCCTGTTCATCGTGCGCCGCATGGTTGTCTTTGCCTCCGAGGATGTGGGGAACGCGGATCCCATGGCCCTGTCAATGGCCGTTGCGGCCAAGGATGCCGTTCATTTCGTGGGCATGCCCGAGGCGGTCCTGCATCTCTCCCAGGCGGCGACCTATCTGGCCTGTGCTCCCAAGAGCAATGCCTCGTACCGGGCATACCAGGAGGCACATCGAGCCGCCGTAGAGCACGGAACCCTCCCCACCCCTCTGCATCTCAGAAACGCGCCCACGGGCCTGATGCGCAACCTGGGCTACGGCAAGGACTATCAGTATCCGCACGACAAACCCGATGGATTCGTTGTGGAGGACTACCTTCCGGAAGAGATCTCCGGCCGGACCTTCTATCGACCCACGGACCGCGGGTATGAAAAGAAGATCAAGGAACGCCTGGAAACATGGTGGGCCCTGAGGACGAAAAAGCCAAAGGGACCTGGAAGGTAAAAGGGAAGGGGACGCTCCGGTGCATGATCAGGGTGTCCCCGGGCATGAATCATGGTGTCCTTCTCCGTGCGACCGGAAAAGCAGAGAGAACTCGAGGGGATGATGCGCAGGATGGGTGTGGTCGAGGAGGACCTCGAGGAGAGGTTTTGTCGGTCTTCAGGGAGGGGAGGGCAGAAGCTGAACAAAACCTCCAGTAGTGTTCACCTCCTTCACAAACCATCAGGGATTCGCGTTCAATGCCAGGAAAGCCGTTCCCAGTCCTTGAATCGTTATCTGGCGAGAAGGCGATTGCTGGAGAAACTGGAGGAACAGCAGGGAGAAGGGAAATCCAAGAAGGAGGCCGAGAGAGACAGGATTCGAAAACAGAAGGAACGGAGACGGCGCAGGGCAAGGGTGAAGGAGGCCGGGGGCTAACCCGCAACTTGCATGAAGCCCTCCACCACTCAGGCAACGAAATTTCGTACAAGTTGCGGGTTCGCAGGAAATGTTCAAGGCGCTAATGTCCTTGAACCAGCCACCTGCAATCTT
>CAZSUQ010000580.1:0-4128 GCA_964609935.1 uncultured Thermodesulfobacteriota bacterium
GGGTGAGCGTATATTCAATGGAAACTTCCTTGCCTGTTGCGATCTCCATTCTCCATCTCCTTTGTCGTTTCAGAAACATCCACTATTCTAGAGCAGCGGTCGCGTTCCGGGAAAACACCCATGTGCCGGCTAGGCAAAATCCTTCAATTGCTTCCCTCTGCTGGGATGCCGTAGCCTTCGAAGAGCCTTGGCCTCGATCTGGCGGATCCGTTCGCGCGTGACATCGAATTCCTGCCCCACCTCCTCCAGCGTGTGGTCGCTCTTTTCTCCGATCCCGAAGCGCATCCGCAGGATCTTTTCTTCCCTTGGCGTGAGAGAAGCGAGGATCTTCCGGGTCTTTTCAGACAAGTTGGAATGGATGACCACGTCCGGCATGGAAACGATCCCCTTGTCCTCAACGAAATCACCCAGGAGGCTCCCCTCCTCACCGATGGGCGTTTCCAGGGATATGGGTTCTCTCAGGATCTTCATCACCTTCCGAACCCTCTCGAGAGGGACCTCCATCTTTTTTGCAATCTCTTCCGGTGTGGGCTCTCTCCCGTATTCCTGGACAAGATAACGAGAGGTGCGAACCAGTTTGTTGATCCCCTCGATCATGTGCACCGGAAGACGGATCGTTCGGGCCTGGTCCGCAATGGCGCGCGTGATGGCCTGCCGAATCCACCAGGTGGCATACGTACCGAATTTGTACCCTCTCTGGTATTCGAATTTGTCCACGGCCCTCATCAAGCCCATGTTCCCTTCCTGGATGAGATCGAGAAAATGAAGTCCCCGGTTCCAGTATCTCTTCGCAATGCTCACGACCAGGCGAAGGTTGGCTTCGATGAGCTCACTCTTGGCGTATTTCGTCTCGATCTCGCCCATCTTGATCAGCCTGACGGAACTCTTCAGATCAAGGACGCCTATCCGGGCTTCCGTCTCGATACGCTTCATCCTTCGCTCAACATCCATGATGCGCCGGACGACCCCGTTCAGGTCGACAAACTTCATCTTCAGCCTCTTCACAGCCCGGATTCTCTTGCTTGGACTTGCAAGACCCAGGAGGTAGTCCCTTTTGAGTCTTTCGGCAGGAAATCCGGTTTCCCTTTGGATCTCATCCAGTTCCTTTTCGCAGGCCTCCATGTTCAACAGATGTGCCTTGAGACGCTGAACGATCATGTCGAGCTGACCCGAATGAAAGGGTACGCTCATCAGGATTTCGCTGATGAGCGCGCTGTTCTTCGTCATTTTGGTTTTGCGGACGCGATGCAGCGCCTCGGAGGGCGGTCTTCTTTTCAGGGAGGCATGAAGCTTCAGGTTTTCCTGGTGAAGCCCCTTGATCCTTTCAAGCGAGGACAAAACCTTTCTCTTCCCGGCCTCCTCCATTTCCTCGGTGTGATTGTCCTTTTGGAAATTTTTCAGAATATCCCTCACGTGTACCCGACCGGACCGGAGTTGTTCTGCAAGCAGGAGGGATCGCTGGACAGCCAGGGGGGTCTTGAGCGCCTCTTCACGAACCTGCCGTTCCCCGGACTCGATTCTCTTGGCAATCTCAACCTCTCCCTCGCGCGTCAGGAGTTTGACCCTCCCCATCTCCCGAAAATAGAGTCGGACAGGGTCACTGGTCTTCCCCTGGCTCGAGGCTTCCTGTTCTTTGCGCTCTTCTTCGTCCCCTGAAGTTTCGTTTACAGATCCTGAGGTTTGTTCATTCCGGTGTTCGATCTTTTTGACGGGATGGATGACCTGGATGTCCATTTCCTTGAAAACGGCCATCACATCATCTTTTTGGTCCTGGGAAAGAAGAGCGGGGGGCAAGTGTGCGTGGACTTCGTCATAGGTAAGAAACCCTTTTTCTTTTCCTGCCCGGATGAGCTTTTCGACCTCGGGGATTTTTTTTCGTGATCGTTTCATCGATTTCGGCTATTACCTATCTACAAAAGAAGGCCACCGGCAAGAACCCCAAGCCGACGACCTTTAAATCGAGGATCTTCAAAACGAATGGACAGGATGAGAAAGAATGGTGAAGATATGGATGTTTAACTTTCAGGATACGTTCCTCAAGGAGGTCAAGTCAATTCTTTTCTGGACGGTTCCCTGTAAAGTCCTCAAGCAGACCGCTTCGGCTGGTCCCTCCGGGCACCTTGATTCCCGGCCCTCCCGTGTGCATTGCCTGTGGCCGCCTTCTTCTTGGGACGCCTGGGCCTTCCCGGTCTCTCCCCTCTCCCTGAAGGCTGCCCCGCCGCCCGTCCTTGTCCTGCGCGCGGACGGTCCTGTTTCTGTCTCCTTTCCCGGCGAATCATCTGCCGGATGGTGAAGTCCGGCGTTTTGTCCTCACCGTAGTCTTCGTCATAGGGAACGGCGTAAGGCAGCCGATCTCCGAGCAGCCTTTCCACCTCGGGCAGGGATCTGCAGAACTCGTCACAGGCCAGGGTATAGGCCTTCCCCTTCTTCCCTGCACGAGCGGTACGCCCGATCCTGTGCACATAATCCTCGGGGTCCTCGGGGACGTCATAATTGATGATGTGCGTGACATCGTCAATGTGAAGCCCACGGGAGGCCACATCCGAAGCGACAAGCAGTTTGATTTCGTTCTGCTTGAATCGCTCGAGGACCTTGTTGCGCTCTTTCTGGGGAAGGTCACCGGTGAGCAGCTGCGCATCGTATCCGTGCTGCTCGAGCTTCTTTGCGATCCAGGTCACGGTGATCTTCTGGTTGGCAAAGATGAGCCCTTTGGTCACTTCCTCCTTTGAAAACAGCCCGAGCATCAGGGGGAATTTCATTTCTCGGCTCACATAGTAGATCCTCTGCTCGATGCCCTCGGCCGTGACTTGCTCCGGTTTCACCCTGACATTCTTCGGGCGGTTCATATGCGAGGCGGCGATCTCCCTTGTGCGATGATCCAGGGTGGCGGAAAAGAGCATGGACTGCCGCTTCCCGGGCGGGGGGAGACGGCGCAGAATGTCGAACAGCTCGTCCCAGAACCCCATATCGAGCAACCGGTCCGACTCGTCAATAACAAGAAAACGGACCCGCGAGAGGTCGAGGATGCGCTTTCTCGCGAAATCAAGAAGCCGCCCCGGGGTTCCCACAACGACATCAACCCCTGAACGGAGCTTGTCCTCCTGCCTGCGGTACCCTTCGCCGCCGTAGACGGCCACGGACCGCAGCTTCGTGTGGGCACCGAGCACCCTGGCCTCCTCGTAGATCTGCAGGGCCAGTTCGCGGGTAGGTGCCAGGATGAGCGCAAGGGGATGGCGGCGCTTCGGATCCGCCTGGCCCAGTAGCTTTGAAAAAAGGGTGACCAGGAATGTGGCGGTCTTCCCGGTTCCGGTCTGGGCCTGGCCGCACAGGTCGTGGCCCGCCAGCAGGGCGGGCAGCGCCTTTCTCTGAATCGGGGTCATCTGGTGGAATCCGGCATCCCGAATGCCTGCAAAGACCGGTTCCGGCAAATCCAGGCACTGGAATTCGTCCTGCGCCGGTCCTTCTGTTGTTTCCTCACTCTGTGTCAAACGTACTTCCTCCATGTTTCGTTTTTACCTCCTGACAATGTCTACAAAAAAACCGCCTTGACCTGCTCTCGGTCTTGGCGGTTCTCAATGAAAGAATTTCTTCTCTATTAAAAAACGAAAAAACAAAGAACATCATTATGAATTATACCATCATGGATTGAAACAAAGCAAATTGCTAAATAATCCGTTTCATAAATACGGTGATGTATTCACATGCAACTCACGTTTCATCCCTTCCCCCTCGTCTTCTTCCGGACCCTCAGTCTTCGTACGATTTGAACGGACGCCATGATAGCCGCCAGCAGGGGAAATGCCACCAGGCAGACTGTCAGGATGATACGCAGTGTTTCCATGTCTCGCTCTCCGCTGTTTCCGGTTGTGAAGGGGATGCACCCGGTCCGCACGAACCCGCAGCCGCAGGTTGTTCTCTCAGGCGCCCTCCGGTTCCTTCTCTCTCAAGCGGCCGATCCCCACAAGCCCCTTTACGTCCTCCACGATCATGTAGAAGGAGGGGACAAGGATCAGGGCGATCACGGTCACGAAGAGGATGCCGTAGCCCAGGGAGATGGCCATGGGGATCAGGAACTGGGCTTGAACACTCGTCTCGAAGATCATGGGCGCCAGCCCGAAGAAGGTGGTC
>CAZSUQ010000581.1:0-4119 GCA_964609935.1 uncultured Thermodesulfobacteriota bacterium
CACATCCGTGGATGTATACAGGGGGTCGGCAATCCCGCCCCAGGTGATCGTGCGCAAGCCCAGCCCTATGATCTCCTGCTCATGCGTTTCGTACCATCCATCCCCGGCCACACGCAGAAGAACCTTGAAGGGAAGGCTTGAGCCCGGAAGTGTGTTGATCACTGTCTGATACCGGATGGTCTCGCCCGGCATGAAGGTACTTTTCTGGACCCCTATCCCGCTTCTCGACTCCAGGCTCGCCACGTTTATCTGTACGTCCGCCAGCAAAGGACCGGGAGCCAGCAGAAGGCAAAGGGCCGCCAGGATGAAGGTGAATGGAAACAGGTAGATCCCGAAGGTGGGTTGAAAAGACCTTTTGAAGTGACTCATGGACGGATTCTCTTGGAAGCCGGCTTACAGCCGACATGGCTCAAAACGAAGGGAGACAAGATCCTTGACCTTATTGGTATTCTTCAAAATTAACCCTTTCCTTTCCAAGCGTCAAGGAAACCCGGTCATGCCTTTCGAACCACGCTCGTGCAGCAAGCTCCTCCCAGGGGGATGGATTCCTTGACTTTCAGTTCCCCGCCAAGCAGCTTCACATAGGTCCGGTCCAGGTCCATGCATGCATCGCAGACGCCTGCATCATCGGGCCCCTCAAATCCCCATGGGCAGGCATCCAGGGTAAACTCGAACTCCTGATCATTCTCATTCGTGACGGTGGGGTAGATCCCCGACCGGGCCAGGAACTTGAACCACTCCTGCCTGATCTCGTCCAGGGTATTGCACTGCTTCCCCCCGAGAAGGGGCGCATGAAAGGCCAGGTTCGCCGCGATCCGTCCCTGGGCCCGCACGACCTTCTCCCCGATCAGGGGCATCCTGAAAAGCAGGCCGTTCCCCTTGCCCACCATGTACATCAACAGTCCTGTTTCCATGGCTTCCCTCCATAATTCCGTTTTGGGATATGGAGATTCTACCAGCATTTACGGAAAAACCCAGCCCGCATATTGCAGAAGCCTTTTGACCCGCTTTCAGTCGGTCAACCACTGGCCATATCGTGGAATACCTGCGATAATCTCCGGATTCCAGGCACAGGAATCCGCAGCAAGGGGGGGCTTTTTCGTCATGGACTTCTTCTTCAATCCCAGGGGGATCGCGGTTGTGGGGGCGACACAGAGCCCCAAGGGCGGCCTCGCCATTGTGACGAACCTGATCAAGGGATTTCCCGGCCGTGTCTACCCGGTGAACCCACGCTACGAGGAGGTTGCCGGGTTGACCTGCTACCCGGGCATCAAGGATGTCCCGGATCCTGTGGACATTGCCATTCTCTTCATTGCCGCACCAAGGGTTCCTGAGACCATTGAACAGTGTGCCGAAAGAGGGCTCAAGGGGGTCATCATCGAGTCCGCAGGGTTTGCAGAGACCGGAGACAAGGGCATGGACCTCCAGGAGCGGCTCAGGGAGGTGGCCCGCAGAACCGGAATGCGCATATGGGGACCGAACTGTATGGGTCTTTTCGATGCGGTGAACCGCTATGTCTTCTCCTTTGTGTCCCCGAGCATTTGGGACGAGGGGCTCGTGCCCGGCGATGTTTCACTGATCGTGCAGAGTGGAATGCTCTCCGGCGGGTTCCTGGTGGACACCATGTCCCACGGCACCATGGGCGTGAGCAAGGTCTGTTCCATAGGAAACAGAGCGGACGTGAACGAAGCCGATGTGCTTGAATATATGCTGGATGACCCGGACACCCGTGCCGTGGGCCTGTACCTGGAGTCCATCCTCGAGCCCCGGCGTTTCCTTTCCCTCTGCCACGGATCGGACAAGCCCATCGTGGTTCTCAAGGGGGGGAAGAGCGAACGGGGCGCGGAGGCGGCCATGAGCCACACGGCCAGCCTGGCCGGGAACAGCCGCGTGGTGACCGGGGCCCTTGCACAGGCGGGCGTGGTGGAGGCCAAAGACTTCAAACAGATGGTGGATCTCTGTCGCACGCTCGCCACGGTGCCCCAGGTTCCGGGGAATGCCTGCGGCCGGGTTGCAATCCTCACCTACAGTGGAGGGGCCGGCATCCTTTCAGCCGACTTCATGGATCAGCTGGGACTGGAGGTTTCCAGGCTTTCCGAAGAAACCGTGGAGATCCTCCACAAGATCTACCCGGAATGGATGCCGGCGAAAAACCCTGTTGACCTGTGGCCCGCCGTGGAGAAGCACGGGGGGGAGAAGGTTTACCGGACGGCCATGGAGGCCGTGTGCGCTGACCCGCAGGTGGACGCGGTCCTGCTCCACTGTTTTGTAGGTGGCTTTGTTCCGGACCTGGATGTGGGCACGCTGGCTGAGATCGCCGGGGCCGAGGGCAAGCCTCTCTTCATCTGGCTTCTCGGATCCATGGGGGCGGCACGCGATTTCCACATGCACGCCCAGAGCATGGGCATACCTGTTTTTCGGGAACTGTACCGCGCCGTGGAGTGCATCGCCGCGCTCTTCCACAGGGATCGCCGCGCGGTGTCGAGAAAAGAGGGATGCATGGAATCCACCGGCATGGCTGTACGGGAAAACTAATTAACCTTTTTGGGTCAGCAGGTTGGCTTTTTGGGCGACCTGCCAGGTTAAGGGGGGAGATGGTATGGCGGATAAGATTCAGTACATGACCGAGGCATGGAGGCAGGAAGTGGAGAAGCGCCTGAAGTCGGAGCTGACTCCTGACAAGATGAAAAACCTGACCTCCTCCATGTCCAACATCTACCTCAACTGTCCGGATGGAAAGGATAAATTCATCTTTTTCCGCTTCGAGGAAGGCAACTTTTCAGAGCTTTCCCTGGGTGAGGGCGAGCCCCCGAAAGCGGAGTTCCGCATATCCGGCGAATACGAGACCTTTGCCAGGATCTCCCGGGCGGAGCTCGGATCCCAGCGTGCGCTCATGTCGGGCAAGCTGAAGCTCAAGGGAAACATGGTGAAGGCGCTCAAGCTCGCATCCATCGCTGACCGGGTGAACAAGATCATCTCAACCGTGGACACGATTTACTGACCTCTCCCGCATATCGCATGAAGCCATCTACTGCGAGCCAACCCCATCTCTTCAGTGACCGGAGGAATGACTCATGACCGTGCCAAAGGGATCCGAAGACCCTTATTTCATCGATTTTCCCGGACGTATCAGGAAGATCCAGGAGGCCATGCAAAGCGAAGGCCTGGACGTGTACCTGGGCTCCCGCCTGAGGACCCTTTCCTGGACCCTGGACGCCTTCTGCCCATGGCGAAGCTTTGTGCTGATCCCGGCCGCCGAGGGAATGCCCACGGTCTTTACCTTTGTCATCGACGCGGCCAGGGTCCTGGACGACTGCTGGCTGGACGAGGATCATGTGTGCGGATTCGCACCCATGGGGGGGCAGGACCAGATCGAGCAGATCTCGGACTTCATCAGGGAGCACTTCCAGAACGGGAAGGGCCGCGTGGGCGTGGAGAGCGGTATGTCCAACTACCTGCCCGAGGGCTTTCTCACTCACTACGAGTATGAACAGTTTCAGGCCGCCCTGCCCGGTTCGGAGCTGGTCAACGCCCACACCATCGTGGACCGTCTGGCCCTGATCAAGGACGAGGGGACCATCAACCGGTTCCGGGAGGCCTCCCGCATCGTGGACGTGGGTCACAAGGCGGTCTATGAGGCCCTCATCAACGGAGGCTACAGGGAACTGACCGAAACGGCCATTGCCGGCATTGCGGCCCGTGCCATGCGGCAGGCGGGCAGCGAGTGGGAGTGGTCCTTTACCGGTGGGAACGAGATCGCCGCCGGCTACCGCACCGGCCTTGCAGGTGGAGCCTGCACACCCGCCTCAAGGAAACGGATCGAGGCGGGCGAGCCCCTCATGGTGGACCTGCACTCCATGTTCAAGCTGGGCCTCGGCGATCACGCGCACAACTACCTGATTGCCCCGGTCACGGACCGGCAGCGGTGGCACGCCGACAACTTTGTGGACATTGTAAAGCAGACCCTTGCCACCTACAGGTCAGGCATCACCCCTGCAGAGCTTGCCGAGCAGATGATGGATTTTGCCGAGGAAAGGGAGTTTGCGGAGTTCATGGTGCCCGGATTCGAGCACGGCATCGGCATGATGGGGGACGAGTGGCGCATCGGGCTCAACGACG
>CAZSUQ010000582.1:0-4117 GCA_964609935.1 uncultured Thermodesulfobacteriota bacterium
TCGGGGGCACGGGAAGCTTATCAAGATCATAGTCCTCGTTCTGCTTCCATGGCATATGCGGATCCGGGCAGCCGATCCAGAAGAACATCGGTCTGTCATCCTTGTAATTGAGGATAAATTCAGCCGCCCGTTCAATTGTCCTCCCTTTGGGGTATGTTTCAAAGCCTGAGCCCTGGCCGCCTTTTCCGAAGCCCGTTTTCCCTAGAGCCATTGTGCAATAACCGAGCTCCTTCATCAGGAGCGGCATGTGCGGCGCGTCTGAATTCGGACGACCGGGATGAGTGTCCCCGCCGTTACGTATGGGCAGCATTCCGGTTCTGACAACATTGCGAGACGGGCAGCAGGTAGCAGACCCTGCAAAGGCATGTGTAAATACCAGGGAGTCTTTGGCCAGTTTGTCTATAGTCGGCGTTTTGATGTAAGAGTTGCCATAGACTCCCGACTCCTTCCAGCCGTGATCATCGGTAAAAAAGAAAACTATATGCGGTTTCTTTGCCCTTTCTTCTTCCGCACTCAATACAAGTGAAGGGAATAGAAATGGCCCTACAAATAGGGCGCCAATGGCTATTAGGAGATTTCGTCTGTCGTACATGGAGTCATCCTTTCCCTATTTCAGTTTACCCCCCCCAAAAAACCGCAAATGCCATGATAAATAGTCTTATGGCTCTTTCCCTGTTTTTGTGGGAGTTGTTGCCTGGCACCCCAGGCCTCGACCTCGGATAGCTTGATGATGGTCTGGTCGGATGGGTCGAGTTTCTCGATGCGTACATACCGCCCGACCGTGCCCGGCGGGATTTCGAAGCAGGTCGTCAACGTGGCGGATTCGCCGGGTTCACCTTCCCATACCGGCTTCATCTCGCGGTTCAGAATCTGAACCCGGCACGCACTGAGGCTCACAGGCTTCTTTCTTTCAGGGGGGCAGGTGATGTAGAGAGCGGTGAAAAGATGATCGGCATCGAACTGCGCCTGCCATGCGGCATCTGTGGTCGCCGCGGCCGTATCCGGGGCGCCGTCCAGAGCAAGGGAAGCCCCATTCTTTCGTGACCTGGAGGGAGGAACCAAGGTGGCTTTGGCGTAGCGGGTGATTCGGTCAGGCAGCGTGAAAACGCGTGCATCACCCTTGGTCACCCTGCCTTCGCTGTTGACGGCATCAACTCGCCATGTGTACTTGCCGCGGGGTTTCAGGTCGACAGGCAGCCTCCACCGCAGATCCCAATCATCGAGTTCAGCATCGTGCTGCTTCTTAACCAGGCGCACTCCGTTGTCATCTCCGAAATACAGGTTGAAGCTCCTGGCCCCTCCGCCATTCATCCATACGAGCTCAGAACGGGAGCCAGACGGTTTGCCGTGGTTCGCCGGCGAGACGCAGATCGCCGACCTGGCTGCTGGAGCTGGTTTTCCCCATTCTCGTGGCTCCACCTTCTCGTCCCAGGCAATGTAGAGCAGCGGCTTCTCGTGAGTCTTCCAGGTTCCCGGCCCACCGGTCGTGAGCATTCTGACGTCTCCTGTCACGTCCTTGTCCACGGTTGCCTTGACCGCAAATGAATGGACTCCGGTTCCGTGCTTCTTGAGGCGTTTCGTTACGTCCAGATGGACACGTGGTGTCAACCGGTAGGCATAATCATTGACGGAAAGCTCTTCCTCAAGCCTGGGCTTGTTGTTCCAGGTCAGGGTATTGGCTGTCCAATTTGCCTCGGTGGCATGGACTTGAATCATGGGTTTCTGGCTGGGGGGATTCACGTTGATGTCCGAAGGGGAGACGGCAAGAAACTTTACAGTGGCATAGGCTATGGAAGACAGGTCCTTTGGCCCCCCGTCCACTTTGAATTTCAGGAAGGCGTACTTGGCGATTGTCGAGTCCTTCTTCTTGGCTTTCCGGCGTTCGGTCGCCTTGTAAACGGGACGGAATACAGGCCCCTGTTTCTCGTGCGCAAAGTTCTTGTCCGGCTGCGACATATCCGCGGAGGTCATCTCTGTCGGCTCAAAGATATCCCAGTGGCGTTTTAGCGTGTAGATTTCCGGTTCTGGAGCGGGCTCACCTGCACGAGCGAAGATGGCCCAGATGGTCCCGTGATCCGGCACCGTAGCGACAAGCGGGTTCTCCCTGGTCGTGATCGAACCTCGCCAGCCGGCAAAGCTGTAGCCCGCCCTGGGTTTTGCGGTTAACTTGATCCTGTCACCGATTCGGGCCATATGGAACCCTCTGTGAGGCTTTCCCAGTGCGTGCTCAATGGTCCCGCCTTCCGTAGACCGCAATTCAAGACGCCTGGAATGGGATTTCTCCAGAATGAGGTCCAGGAACATATCGATGTGCGGCGAATTGTAGACATGTGCCTGTTTCCGGACGGTGTTGTAGATGCCGTTGTTCTTCATGCCCCCGCTGACATCACCGTCGGCGTACCCGACCGCGACCTTGTGACGATTGCACTCATCCATGGTGTATTCTGCTTTTGCCAGGCACTGATAATCGCTCATATACAGATCGCCGTTTTTGATTCCCGGGAAATGGTATTCTGTGCAGAAACGGTCCACGAGCACACCGGCGTTGTTCTTGCTCTTCCAGTCAATGAGCAACCCAAGGCTATTTCGTTCCGGGGGCCATTTACGATTGAGACGCAGGTGTTTCAGAAGTTCATGGGTATAAAGCGGATCCCTGCGCCCCCAATACCCCCAGAAATGATCGCCGCTTCCGTAGTTGAAGTTCAGCCCCTGCAGAGCATAGGTGGCAGTCAGCGGTGGGTCATTACCAAGGGGCAACGGCCACTTAACCATCTTGTCGGTTAGCTGAGCCCCGCCTTCCCTATAGAAAATATAGGCGTTCGGATTGATGCTGCGAGCGGCTCGTGCCTGTCTGCCCAGAAGGACCAGAAAACGCCGATTGACTTCATCCAACGAAAGGTGATTGGGGTGATCTTCGGGCAGCGAGAGTTCGTATTTCCAGCCGTGGAATTCATTGTTTGACCGAAAGGCGACGTTTGGGAAGTCTTTGAATTCCCGGACGAGTTGTTCAAAGCAGTCAACATTCCGCTGCAGGTATTGGTCAGTCAGCCGCTCTTCATGCGGTAGCTTCTCGTCTTTCAGCGCTGAGTACCGAAACGGCATCGCATCCAGTGTCAGGTAGTAGCCGAGGTCCGTTGCGATTTGGACGGCTTCCTTGACCTTCTTCATAAACGGCGCGGGAGCCATCCACTTGCCGTTGCTGTCCTGTACGACCGGAGCGTGGTCACAGTATCTGAGGACAAGGACGAGCCCTTGGAAACCGTAAGTCCTCATTTCACGCAGGTACTCGACAAAGTTGCTGTCAGGGCCGTCGTAGTAGATGTTTGGGTTCAGTGGGTTGTTTATTGATTCAACCGCAAAACGGCGGTGCAAACCAAACTGGAATCGTTGCGCAAATTCATCAGAGGTCAACCTGGGCTCAGCCTGCGCCCATGCAGCAGCAAGTATACACAAGAATATGAAGGGCAGTTCTTTCATCGCGGTTCCCCGACTCGGATCTTGAAAACCCAGGCGTAATCGCACGGTAATGGATCCGGGAGTTTGTTGATGACAACGTTGTTGTTCTCCAGGTGCCAGGGCAGACTGCCGGCACTTCCCATCATTTTGATTTCGGAGCCCGGCACAGGGGTCACACCCGGAATGACCACCGGAGCGACCGGCTTCTTCAGATCGATCACGTAGAGGGAATCCGCGTTCCGAGTGAACCGCAGCTTGCCTGCCTCGCAAGGAACCCGGGGCCTGGTGCCGTTCAACGCTTTCTTGTTCACCCGCATCCATTCCCCCAGCTTCTTCAGGACTCTGATCTGGCCGTTGGGAAGCAGGCCGTCCGGCTTTGGGGCAACGCTCAACAGCGTGACGCCGTTCTTGCATTTCACGTTCACGATCCCGTCAACCAGCTTGTTGACGCTTTCCTCTACTTGGGCCGGTGTCTTGTCTTCCTGACTCGCCACGTAGGAATAGCTGAAGCCCGGAACCGTTGTAGTGGCCTGCCATAGGTTCGGGCACGGCGAGCTCAGCGGGATCTCGGGGAAATGACGCTCGATGTTCTGCACGGAGCATGAAATGGGGATCACCCGGCTGATCATGACCTCCTTGCCCCACATTTCCGATGGGACAT
>CAZSUQ010000583.1:0-4116 GCA_964609935.1 uncultured Thermodesulfobacteriota bacterium
GACGGATACCCGGGGATCATCCAGCGGCATTCCTGCAAGGTGCCCCAGGTGTTCCAGGTTCCATCTGACCACGGCCGGGATCAGTTCGGACACGGTGATGCGTGTATCCGGCCCCGATTGTCCAAGGGCCGCCGCCAGGGTGTAGCCCATGCCGAGGCCTCCAATGAGAACCCTCCTGCCGGATTTTCGTTTCATGCGAATGCATGAGAGCTCAGCCAGCGCACCTTCGGAACCGTGGAGGCGGCTGTTCATCAACTCTGTTCCCGCGGTTCGGATCGAGAATTCCGTGCCTCGCTTCACCAGGGTAACCTCTCCTTCCTGTCCGGGGACTTTTGCCCGGTCTATCTCTTCCCAGGGGATCACACTCTTCTCCTCAACCGGCAGATGAATAACGTAGCCTGCATGTTTTCGTTTACTTTATCCGATCCAGGGAAAAAAAGAAGATCAGATGATGATGAACGCTTCCACAAGCACGACCGGAAACGGGTCTTCCCGTGAGCCGGCCGAAAAAATGTGAATAAGCTCGATGTTGTTTCAAAGTTCGGGCCGTTTTTTGCCGAATATATTGTTAAGACCTTCCTGTGTTGCAGGCCATGGAAATCAACCTTTTATCGGCAAAGGGACAGCAAAAATGTTGAACTTAAAAAAGGTTCCCAAAAACAGGTGGAACATCTTCCTGCTGATCCTTGTTTTCCTGATTCCCGGACACATGGCACGCGTTGAAGCCAAACGGATGAGGATCGATGATTTGACCGGAAAATCCTATGGAGAACTGATCAACGGAAAGATACCGGATACCGCGTTCTGGTCGTTTATCCAACCTCAAAGAGAATACATGAAGATGACATACGGCCCTGAGATTTCCAGCACCCTTGATCTGTACGAAAAAGAACTCGAGTTTATGGATGCGTCATCGAATGAAAACAAACAGCCCGACGCAATTGAAGGGAAGACGATCCGGCGGTGGCCGGACCCGATCGTGATTCATGGCGGCTCTTTTCCGTCCCTGGAAGGGAAAACCCTCACGAAAATGCGCGCCTATGCCCTTCACCTGGGAAAATTCATTCCGATCCCCTATCAATTTGATGAATACACTTCGGAAGGGAAGAAAGTTCTGCCTGACGGCGGCCCCGCGGCCAACCCGGAAGATGGTAACGGGTTGCTCGATCCTCAAGATGAATTCCTTTTGATGGCCCATGATCTGGGGGACCGTACGGATCCTGAAAAAAGGCTGTCGGGCTTTGAAACTGTTCAGGAGATCACGGTAAAAGATCCGTTCGACGGCAGTCTCGGATGGTGTTACCTCTATTATTTTCCCGATGATCCCCCGCCCCGGTCACCCCTGAACTATGCCACCTACAATACGAAATACAACCAGCTCCTCTCTTTCTATGTGTTTATACAATGTGCGTTCAAGCTTGTGGACAATGAACTGTACCGGCAGATATTTCCACAGAAAATGATGACGCCGGACTATGCAGGCGGGAATTTCATGAATTTTATCGACCGGGTGAAATACCGGGTCCGGGTGCGCCTGATGTTCGGGATGTTCAAAATCCAGGTAACGGAAGACCAGTTCACGGGAGACACCGTTGCCATTCGGGACGGCCCTGTCCGCTGCACGCGGCGTGTCAGCGGGAAAATCCAACTCCCTCTTGGATTGGAAACACCGGAAATCGTTGGAGACATCGCCCAGTATGATTCCTATTTCCTCGTGCCTGCAGAGTTGGCCGTTCCTTTCAATCCCGGCCTGGTCCTGACCGACCTGACCATGTATTCAGGAACAGAACCCCTGTCCGACGCCATAGGGGCCCGATGGTATAACTCAAACAACCTGGAAGGGTTCGTCGTGGACAGCCGGATGTCGGAAAACGAGAAACAGATGGACCCGAAGTTTGAAAACTGGCGATTGATGACAGGAAATTTCGGAACCTGCATGAACCGGTCGATATGGGATCCGGAATTTATCAGGCAGGCCAAGATCCATGTGGAGTTCGTTGACGACAGGACAAAGAAGGATCCGCCCGAATACGACAAGGGCCAGATCGGTATGGCGTACAGCTATGCAACCGTCGAAAACTTGAATCCGGGCAACTATGTCACGGAGATTGACTGGCTTTTTCCTCCCCGGTTCAATGATCCTTCTCAACCGGAGAGGCTGAACGCCGAAATGGTGACCGCGTACATGGACATGTACGACAAGCCCCTTGAAATTCGAACGGAGAAGGACTGGTTTCCCAACACCCCCAAGCCTCAGGGGATCAAGCGCTGAAAACCGGGCGGCATGCCTCCCTCGACAGCCGGTCTGCCCGCTCAAACCTTCACATACAGGTCCTCCCGCACGGAGCAGAACTCTCCCGAGGCCGCACCACGGTTCTCCCCCGGTCATGCGCGGCCCGGGGGGAAGCCGTTTTGTAGCCGGGGTGATGAAAAATGCAACTTGCCAGATGGAGTCAAGAAAGGCTATGCGATCTCGTGCTCCGCAAGGGCAGGCGTCCCTTCGGACCGGCGAAAATATGCCCGAGCATCATAGGCCTTGACATAGAACCAACGCATCCATCTGGCTCTTTTTGATGCGGGTAGAAATTTCGACAGGATGGTGGTGAATACAAAGAGGAAGATCTGGTGTTTGTCGCGATAACAACGGAACGCACTGGCAATGCGCCGGCGATTCCACAGAAAATTGAAAAAGGTTTTCTTTTGAACCTCGCCAATCTCTTCCACGGTCATCTCACCCAGCTGTACGGGGGTTTTTGCGTACCCTTTTGAATAATCGATCTCATCATAATTGATGTGTATACCCATTCCCTCCGCAATGTCCGCCAGGTCCGTACCGGGAAAGGAGTTCACTGCAAGGATGTTCATCCAATGCAGCTTCGATTTTGTGGCATACTCGGATGTTTGTAGAACCTCCTCACGCGTCTCGGATGGAAACCCCATCATGAAAAAACCTTTCGTGAAGATCCCCATCTCCACGGTCTCCTCGATCACGGCCTGTAACTTGTCCAGTTTGACATGTTTTCGGATGAGCTTCTGAAGACGTGGGGAGGCGGTTTCCACGGCATAGGTGATCTCGAAGGTTCCTGCTGCCTTGAGCTTCCGCAAGGTTGGTTTGTCCATGATATCGCCGCGAAGCCCGTTGGGAAAACAGATGTCCAGGTCAAACCCTTTTTCCACGATCATGTCACAGATTCTGTGGACCCGGGGCCTTTTAACGTTGAAGAGATCATCGATAACCTTGAGTGCCCTGACTCCGTACTGATTGTAAAGGATCTCGATCTCATCAAGTAGGTTTTCCGGACTTCGCTGCCTGATTTTTTTGCCGAATATATTATGACAATATGCGCATCTGAAAGGGCATCCTCGTGAAGAAAAGATCGCCATGTGCCTGGACAGATGAAAATTCCAGCTTGGGATTTTGAAATATCCCTCGACATCTACCAGATCCCATGCAGGAAAGGGCAGGCTGTCAAGATCCTGGACCGGTTTCCTCGGTTCCGTGAAAAACGCCTCTCCCTCCCGCATGTAGCCGATACCCGGAACCTCCGGAGAACCGTTTCCCCGATCGATTTCATCCATCAATTCACAGAGGGTAACCTCCCCCTCTCCAATGACGATATAATCAATATTTTCATCTTGCAGGATCGAATGAGAGCATCCCAGGGTATGGGGACCGCCGATGATCACCTTACATTGGGGAAAGCTGCCTTTGATCATTCCCGCCAGATGATGGACGGCCGTTGCCTCTGCGGTAAGGGTTTTTATCCCTACCACATCCGGACGAAACCTTTTCATTTCTTGGAGTTCTTCCTCGGGGGATGTGAATCCGAGTTTCATATCATGAATCTGGATCTCATGGTTCTGGGAGTGGTTTCTCAAGGATGAGGCCAAATACATGAGCCCCAAAGGCTGGACCACGGTTCTGGGGCAATTATTCTTGTCCAGCGGATTGACGAATAATACTTTCATTGGCTTTCCCCCTCCCTTTGAATCAGAATGTTCTTTGTTCCGATGGTTCGTCCTGCAAATTGGACACCATGGATCCTCCGCCTCTCTTCCTATATAGCAACGAATCGAAGCGAGGTTTTTATGCAATTAAAAAAACATTTTTCCTCT
>CAZSUQ010000584.1:0-4109 GCA_964609935.1 uncultured Thermodesulfobacteriota bacterium
GGAACTGGAATTCAAAATGAAGGTGGGAGAGGTCGGCCAGCTTTTCGGTTCCGCTCAGGATGATTTGAAGGAATTTGGCCTCTGTGGTTTCCAGGTTGTTCAGATTCCGGAAATGGGTCAGTTCCTCCTGGCTCAGGTCCTGTGCTTCGTCCACCAGGAGAACCACATCCTTCCCAACCTCCGCCTTTTCCTCGAGGTGCTTTTCGATCTCACGTGCAAGGTCATACAGGGATTCATGATGGGACGGGACACGGAACCGTTTACACAGCTCACGGAAGAATTCCGTTCTGCTTCCTGCAATCCCTCCCGGGAAGAGGATGGTCTCGGTCCGTGCCTGGATCCGCTGGAGAAACGAAAAGAGGATGGTCGTCTTCCCAACGCCCACCGGGCCCGTGAGGGTAATCAGCCCCTTCTTCTCCTCGATCCCGTAAAGGAGCGCGCGCAGGGCCTCTTCATGGCTCTCGGAATGATAGAGATACCTTGGATCCGGTGTCATGTTGAACGGCTTGTCTCGCAGGCCGAAAAAGGACGTGTACATGGGGATCGAACCCTTCTCGCAGTGTTGGGGTTTCGTTCTTGCCTGAAAGATCCCAAAAGGCTTCGGGAATCAGAAAAAGAGATCCAGGTATCGAGCCATGGCCATGGGGGTGCGGAACTTCTCTTTCTGTTCCTGCAAGGTCGCCCGTGTCAGTTCCGTGGCATGATTTTGTATCCTTCGCCGGAAGAGGCTCTCCTGTTCCTTGACAAAGGCCTCGTCCTGGATCACCACCAGGTTCTCGCTTTCGATGAAACAGGATCGCATGGACAGGTTGAAGGATCCCACAGCCCCCCATTGTCCGTCCACAAGAAACATCTTGGTGTGCAGGTAGGGCTTGGGCATCTCCTCCTCTTCCGGGCCGATCATCTCATGGATGCGAATCCCGGCGTCCATCAGGGCTTCGCAGAAGCGGATCGTGATGAAATACCCCGCGGAAAAGCCCACCTCCTGGCCTGTCGTGTGCGAGTTGGTGAGGATGTGCACCTCTATACCTCTTCCGGCCGCCTCGATCAAGGCGTCGCGCAGAAGGCTCTCCGGCAGGACCAGGTACTGGGACATGATGCAGATTCGCTTCCTGGCCATCTGGAATGCGGCGGCCAGCGTTTCCATTGTATGGTATTCCCCCAGCCAGGGCCGGGATTGAACAAAGCGGGCTACACGGCCTCCGGCCGGCGCATTCTCCCCGAATACGGGCCTGGGTCGATCCACCTGTCTACTGGTTCGCGAGAAGGATTCCCAGCTTCGCAGAAACCCCTCCTGCACCCTCCGCACCACAGGCCCTTCCAGGTACAGGTCCATGTCCACCCAGTGGGTAAAGTACTGGTCTTCCAGGTTCCGTCCGCCCACAACGGCCCATGTCCCGTCCACCACCATGATCTTCTCGTGAACGGCATAGTTGAGCAGTGGCAGGGACGGCAGTCCCAGATTCCCTCTCATCCCGGCCCGATGCTCCTGAAAGAACCCGAGCTCCTTTCGATTTACGTGTTTCCGGTCCTGGGCCATCTTTTCGAGCCATTTCTGGGACCTGTGTCCGGAAGGATTCCTCTCCTTTTCCGGGCCCAGGATTGCATCGTCACCCACCAGGATCACGTTCACACCGTGACGGCCGCGCCCCAGCCCCTGAAAGGATTCCGGGATCTCCTTGATCGTATCCCACAGCCCCTGACGGCCTTCAAAGGCCTCGTCCAGCCGTTTCCCCAGCCCCTGCAGATCCCTTCCGATCTTGTCCAGACCCAATCTCAGGGCCGTGAAGGGGGATACGGCAAGCTGAGAGCCCATGTTGAGCAGGACATTCACCTCCACACCCTTTGCCGCCTTCTCCAGGAGCGCATCCACGAACCGGCCGCAAAGCCCTTCCGCCGAGAGGCTGTAGGCTTCCAGGTTGATCTGTTCCCGGGCCCGCTCCACCAGGGACAGCCTCCTCTCCATGGCCGCATTCCCGCTCACCAGGGCCTCGATCCGGTTCCCGCCGGTTGTTCCCGTTCTGCTCACCCGGTCCAGAACAAGCTGATTCTCTTCTGAAAGAATGTCTTCAGGATAGGGAGGCCTCTTGTAATCGACTCGAAAGCGGGCCTCGGCCCGGCCGGAGATGCCTTCCGAGTCCAGGGCAGTCAGAGGCAGTGCATACGGCCCCGGATCGGCCAGGTAGGGGATGTGAAACGAGAAGGTGTAGCGTCCCTCCCTGGATCCAAGAATCCCCTCCTGTGGAAGGAACTCCAGGACCTGGGAAGGGGATCCTCCCAGGGTGGAAAGGTCCGTTGTTACCTGTTCGATCCTTGCCTGGTCCGTTGGGGTGAAGGCCATGACATCCAGGCGGACGCTTCCGCTTCCGTCGTTGGGAACCTGTTCAGGCAGAACCCGAACATTCTTGAGAACAACGGGGAGATCTTTTTCCATCGGGGTCGGAATCCAGCGATCGATTGGCCCTGCCGGTTCGAAGGCCTTAAGGGTTAACACCCTCGAAGAAGAGTTCCTCTCGAAAGGGTTTGTTACCCGCCTGCCTTGAGCAACCCCTTCCCCTCCATGGCCTTGAGGATGAGATCCAACAGGGTTTCCGGCGGGATTTTTTCCTGGTTCAGGATCAGGTCATAGATTTCAGGGTCCGAGATGTCTCGGCCGTAAAATTTTTTGAAGTGTTCCTCTCGTTCGGAATCGAGCAGTTGGACCCTCCGCTCCGCTTCTTCCCGGGAGAGATCATGCATCTGAGCGATCTGATCCGCCCTCCATGCAAAGGGCGCAGTGAGCCGGACGTGAAAGCCCTGCGGGGAATGTCCGCCGATCAGGCAGCCCGCCCTTCCGATGATGATGGCGTGTCCCTTTTCACAAAGGTGGTGAACCACCCGGACCGTCTCCTTGAACACCGTATCGATCGTAGGCCTTCCCTTGAAGTAGGAGTCCATATAGTCCGAGATCCTTGCATGGGAACGCTCCGTGAGCATCTCCACCAGGCGCTGACTCATGTTGAGGTTTTCCGAAATCTCCTTGACGATTTCCCTGTCATAGGTTGTCCAGGGAATGTCGGACGGATAGGCCTCGTTGAGTCTCTGAGCAAGCCCCAGTCCCACCTCGAACCCCTTGCAGCCAACCTGCCTGCTGATGGTCACAAAAGGGAGGATCCCTTCCGCTTTTTCTTTGGCTGCAGCCTGATTCTCCCACTCCGACACCAGGTAGGCAATGTACTGACTCTTTTCCTGGGCTGTGGGGACACGAAAAACACCGATTCCAGCTGAAGGTTTCTTGCGTGTCGCCATCCTCGATCCTCCCGGGGCATTTCAGTTCACGTTTTTCCCTGCCGAATCAAAGCACTTCCCTCTTTCCATCTGGCTGTATCGTATTAGGTTTTTGCACTTTTGACAACACTTGCACATGCAGGAGAGGAAGTCGGCTTTGCCATCTTTTTTATAAAAGGAGTTGATTTTCTTAGTGAGGACAATATATAGATGGAACTTTAAGTTACAGGTCAACCTGTAGGTAACCCTTTACAGGGAAAGCAGGGCCGTAAAGCGATGAATTTCTCTTATACTTTTTGGGGGAAAATCCGATAGGGAAAGTGTGGTTACGGAATTCCATTCGGACCTCAATGGAGACAAGAACGAGTCCCCACAAGCCCCCGTACCCTGGAACAAGGAATCCATGGACATCCGTGTGTTGAAACCGCCTTTTGTGGCCTTGATCATCCTGATCTGCATCTGGGGTTGCTCCCTGCCTCTTGAACGCTCTCTTCCTCCTCCGGCCGAACAGGACCCGGTGGCTGCCGTGCCCCCCCCGGTAAAGGAAAGCGAGAAAGATCAAGGGATCGTACAGGAAGCAAGTGCATTATCCGAAGAAGCCGAGGATGTTACCTTCCTGACGGACCTGCCGCAGGCCGAACAGGCAAAGGCCACCAGCCCGGGCATTCCCATTGCAGACAACGACAGGGTGGACACCTTTCTGAAGCTCTTCCAGGGGCGGCAGAAGAAATGGATGAAGCGGGCGCTCAAACATTCCGGGCGCTACACACCGCAGATGGAGGAGATCTTCCGTGAAGAGGGGCTCCCGGAGGATCTTGTCTATCTGGCCCTGATCGAAAGCG
>CAZSUQ010000585.1:0-4095 GCA_964609935.1 uncultured Thermodesulfobacteriota bacterium
CCGGAACCCCTCCTGTTCCTGCTGCGCACCTGTCCCAAAAGGGCTTCCTTTACACCCGCTCGATCCGCACGCATTTCTGTTCCGTGTCGAGTTCGAGACGGTCTCCGGTCTGGATCCGCTCCATGGCTCCCTCCACCTGAATCAGGGAGGGAATCCCGTACTCCCTTGCCACAATGGAACCGTGAGACAGGAATCCTCCGGCTTCGATCACCATCCCTGCAGCCATGGAAAGGATCGGCGTCCAACTCGGATCCGTGTATTCAGCCACCAGGATTTCCCCCTTCTGAAACGTGAGGATGTCACGCGGTTCGCGAACGACACGTGCGGGCCCTGTGACGAACCCGTGACTTGCCGGTTCTCCGGAAAGCGAAACCGCTTGCTCGGAAGGGGTGCCCGTCACCGGTTGGAGACGCGTATTGTCTGTAACAACCTCCGGGGTTTTCAAGTAGCGATATTGCCGGTATTCCTTTTTCCGCTTTTCCACCTGCCGAAGCATGCTTTCATTGCTTCTGCATGCCTCCTCGATCTCCTCTTTGCTCAGGCAAACAATATCCTCAGGCCGTTTGAGCCACCCGAGAACCTGCCACCGCCGTCCGATCTCCAGGTAGAGCTTTCGGAACTGCTCCAGGAAGATGTCGGAATGGTAACGCATGTTTTCCCGGATCACGAAGTATTTTTGATTGTAGTCGAGCGACAGGGAAAACAGTGCGAGCTTTCCGGCCCCCAGCCTGCTCCTGCGCACCCGTTTTCTCAGCTCCATCTCGGCAGCCTGTCGTTTCTTCTTCTGCTGGTCAAACGCCCTTCTCGATCGATCGCTGCCCTGGTTGATCTTGATCATGTCGATCACCATCTCAGGGCATTCCCTCCAGGTGGCGTAAAGGATGTCCCGGCCGTGAAAACGATGGCCGTGTCGCTCGAGAAACCGTTCGAATCCTTGACGGAAATCGGTGCTCTTCAGCTGGTTCTGCATTGCCTTGAGAAGGGTCTTCGCCTTCCTTCTCTGAAACAGATTCTTCAGGGCGGGGGCGGCGTCCACCTGCTCTGCCAGGGATTCGATCTCCCTGTTGATCTCAAAGGTCTTGATCCCCTCGAGCCCCACGGTCAAGTCCTTTGACAACGCTCCGTCACGGTCCTTTGCCCACTCCCTTGCAAGGATCTCCGTGAGGGGGTGAAACACATAGGCAAAGACCATTCCCCAGGTCACCACATCGAGATAATCTCCCATTTCGTCGCACAACATACGGCTCCGTTCCAGCAGCTCCGGGATGCTCATCCTCTCTTCATCCACCTGAGCGTATGCCTTGCGGATCTCTTCCAGCTTGGCAACCCTCGTCTCAAACGCCTTGTAATTGAAGAAAGGAGCCCAGTCCCGGTCCATGCCGAAGAGTCGAAAGAGGAGGCGGAAGGTCTGGGGAGAGAAGAAGGCAACCTCGATACCCCTGAAATCCTCTTGGATCTCCTTGGGGAAAAACTTCAACATCTGAGGGGTGAGAAAGACAGAGGGGATCAGCTTGACGATCTCTTCCAGGACCTTTACGTTCAGGTAGACCTGACCGCCGAAAAGTCTGAAAAACCGCTCCTTCTCCAGGTTCTTCAGTCCCGCAAGCCGGATCCCCTTCCGGGCCATCCTCTCTTCGATGAGCCCACCGGCGATGGAAAACATCAAGGGGGAGACGACACCGCTCCAGAATTCCTCGCTCAGCGTCTTGGTCCACATCGTTTTGCTTTGCATCGCTTCTTTCCGAAAGCGCGTCTCCACGTGATCACGCTGCGGGTAACCCTTTTGCCCGGGAAAAGAGGGGCTCAACATGAAAGCGGAACCGGTTTCCTGAAGGGAACACGTGCAGGGAGGCATGCATGAGCGGGTCTTTTTCCTGCCTCTGTTGGATTCCTATTGTGTAGCCACTGCCCTGAGAAGATCCAGTTCCTCGAGGATCTTGCCGCATCCCAGTGCTACACAGGAAAGAGGATCTTCCCCAACAATGACCGGCAATCCGGTCTCTTCACGCAAGAGCACGTCAATGTTCGTCAACAAGGCCCCACCTCCTGCAAGCACGATCCCCTTGTCGATGATGTCCGAAGACAGTTCCGGGGGGGTCCTCTCCAGGGTCATGCGGACCGCTTCCACGATCGAGGTGATGGGATCGGCCAGGGCCTTCCGGATTTCCTCTGAGGTGATCTCAATGGTTTTGGGGATTCCCGCCACGAGATCCCGGCCCTTGACGAGCATGTTTCGGTCTTCATCATGGGGATAGGCGGACCCGATGGTGATCTTGATGAGCTCGGCGGTGCGTTCACCGATGAGCAGATTGTATTTTCGTTTGAGATGTTGAATGATTGCCTCGTCAATCTTGTCCCCTGCAACCCGGATGGACGTGCTGTACACGATCCCGGCCAGGCTGATGATGGCCACCTCGGTGGTTCCACCGCCGATGTCCACGATCATGTTTCCGGACGGTTCGGTGATGGGCAGGCCGGCCCCGATGGCTGCAGCAATGGGCTCCTCCACGAGATACACCTCGCGTGCGCCTGCAGAGGCAGCGGACTCCTTGACGGCACGCTTCTCCACCTGGGTGATGCCAAAGGGTACGGCTACGATGATGCGGGGGCGGACAAATGCCTTCCGGTTGTGAACCTTGCGAATGAAGTAGCTCAACATCGCCTCGGTCACTTCGAAATCGGAGATCACACCATCCTTCAGGGGTCGGATGGCCACGATGTTCCCCGGCGTTCTCCCCAGCATCTCTTTCGCTTCTTTTCCCACTGCCAGCACGCGGTTGACGTTCCTGCTGGCTTTGTGGACCGCCACCACCGACGGTTCACAGCAGACGATCCCTTTTCCCCGAACATAAACAAGCGTATTGGCCGTGCCCAGATCAATGGAAAGATCATTGGAAAAGAGCCCGTACAGGTAATCAAACACCTGGGTTCTCCTTTACAGGCAGATCGGGAAGCATCCTTCAAGCAACCATTCAAGTTTCGCGGTCATCATACTGAAATACAATGGGCAATGCAACTGGACAATCGGGAATTTTTCCGGTAAGGTCAGGGCCATTCTTCCCTGTCCACTTGATTATTTTCGGCCGATAAAATCCCTCGACAAAGGCGAATCATGGAGGCTCACACCATCCGTATTACCTCTCGTTTCGAGGGCTGGGTGCGCTTCTTTTCACACCCCTTGAAGACCTGGAAAAGCCCATATTTTCAATCCCTTTCCGTCAGGATGGAGGCAGCAGGCGGTGCCTTCCTCGTTTTCGTGTTCATTTTCTTGTGTGCAACAGGATGTTTCAAAAAGATCTCCCCTGATGCCTCTTCCAAGTCCGGCGACCCGGATACAAGCGTCGAGCAGCATAAACCGGAAAAGACATACGGCAAGACCGGGAGAAACCGGCACAAGCCGGCAAAGACATACAGCGAGGTCGGTGTTGCATCCTGGTATGGAGAGGATTTCCACTCAAAACCCACGGCCAGTGGTGAACCCTACGATATGAATGCAATGACCGCTGCCCACAGGACCCTTCCGCTCGGAACCCTAGCAACAGTCGTCCATCAGGAGACAAAACGTTCCGTCCAGGTACGGATCAACGATCGAGGCCCTTTTGTCAAAAACCGCATCCTTGACCTCTCCCGTGAGGCGGCAAAGGCACTCGGGATCTATCAAAAAGGGACAGGACCCGTGGAGATTCGCGTTCCCTATTCCGAGGATCTCCTGAATGGAGAACTCGGTTACTGGGTCCAGGTAGGCGCCTATCGAAACAGGAAGGCCGCTGAGGATGTTGCCAGGCGCATGCATCACCGGAATTCAGAGACAAGGATCGTCACACGGGAATCCGTTCATAGAATCCGCCTCGGCCCCTTCTCCTGTGAGGATGAGGCCGGCCGGGTGCGGGATGTGTGCAGAAAGGAAGGCATGGAAGCATACGTGATCCGTGATCTTTTCCCGCTCTCCTCCCAAACTCAACCCACCGCAAAGCAGAAACCCTAGGCATGTTCGGCGCACGGCCGTCCGGGTCAGGACTTTCAGGAGAACCCTGAGCCTCCCGGTCCGCATTGAGAAGCCTGGGAAGGGGTTGATCGAAGCGTGGTGACCCGGGA
>CAZSUQ010000586.1:0-4094 GCA_964609935.1 uncultured Thermodesulfobacteriota bacterium
CTCGGTCTGCTGTGACTGGCTGGGCAGCCAGGGTGCGGGGCACTTCGTGAAGATGGTGCACAACGGGATCGAGTATGCGGACATGCAGATGATCTGCGAGGCCTACTCACTCATGGAGAATGCTCTGGGCATGTCAACGGATGAGATGAGCGGGGTCTTTGGGGAATGGAACCAGGGGGAACTGAACAGCTACCTGATCGAGATCACCCGCGACATCCTGCGAAAAACGGATCCGGAGACCGGAAAGCCCATGGTCCACGTGATTCTCGACACGGCCGCCCACAAGGGCACAGGCATGTGGACCACCCGGAGCGCGCTCGAGCTGGGCGTGCCTGCCCAGACCATTGCAGAGGCCCTGTTCGCGCGATACACGAGCGCCCGGAAGGAGGAGCGGGTCCATGCCTCGAAGATACTGAAGGGACCCGGGCCCACCTACAGGGGTGACAGGAGTCGCTTTCTCGGGTGGCTGCGCAAGGCGGTCTATGCCTCCAAGATCTGTTCCTATGCACAGGGGTTTCAGCTGATGCAGGCTGCATCGGAAGCGTACGGCTGGGGGCTCGACCTCGGGCGGATCGCACTCCTGTGGAGGGCGGGCTGCATCATTCGCGCCCGTTTTCTGGACCGGATCAAAGAGGCCTTTGACAGGGATGAGGCCCTGCCGAACCTGCTTCTCGATCCCCCTTTCACCGCTGAGATCCACGAGAGCCAGAGCGCCTGGAGAAAGGTGACGGCCGTTGCGGCTGAGCGGGGTATCCCGGTCCCTGCCGTTTCCGGAGCGCTGGCCTATTACGACAGCTACCGCACGGCACGACTGCCTGCGAACCTGCTGCAGGCACAACGCGATTATTTCGGTGCACACGAATACGAACGGGTGGATCAGCCACGGGGACAGTCCTTCCACACAGAGTGGCTGGAGGCATAGCCCCGGCCCCGGGTCCATGCTCCGGCCCACAGGTATACAGGCGCACAAATGCTCGCAGGCATGGGTTCAACCACACAGAGGCTCTCGGATGCAGACATCAGGGGGCTCTGTGAAGAGGCCATCGGCAAATGGAAACCGGATGGCGGGCGGGTCCTGGCCCTCATACCGGACAACACCCGGACAGCGCCGGTGGACCGGGTCTTCCGTACGTTATGCCACCTGCTCGAACCGCGTGTTACACAGCTCGACTTCATGGTCGCCCTGGGAACCCATGAACCCCTGAGTGATGCTGCCATCCGCAAAAGGGTGGGGATCACGGAAGAAGAACAAAAGGGGTGTTATTCCGGGATCCGCTTCTTCAACCACCGGTGGGATGATCCCGAGCAGACGGCGCATGTGGGCGTCATCTCTGCGGACGAGATGGAACGGCTTTCCGGGGGGCGGATGCGGGACGGGATCAACGTGACGGTGAACAAGCGGGTTTTCGATTATGATTCGATCCTGATCATCGGACCCACCTTTCCCCATGAGGTGGTGGGGTTCTCAGGGGGAAACAAGTACCTCTTCCCCGGCATATCCGGACAGGCGATCATCGACGCGTTCCACTGGCTGGGCGCCCTGATCACAAACCCTGCCGTTATCGGTACAAAGGACACCCCGGTCAGGGCCGTGGTGGACCGTGCAGCATCCTTCCTCCCCATGGAGCGGGTCTGCATGAGCCTTGTCGTGGCGGCCGACGGACTGGCCGGCCTTTACATCGGGGCGCCTGAGGAGGCCTTTTCCCGGGCTGCGGACCTCTCCGCCCGGTTGCACATCCGGACCAAGGACCGACCCTTTCACAAGGTTCTCTCGTGCGCACCGAGCATGTACGAGGATCTGTGGACCGGCGGGAAGTGCATGTACAAGCTGGAGCCCGTGGTGGCCGACGGCGGGGAGTTGATCATCTATGCACCGCACATCCGTGAGATCTCCCGTGTGCACGGATCCATCATCGAGAGGATCGGCTACCACGTGCGGGATTACTTTGTGGAACAGATGGACCGTTTCAAGGATGTGCCCGGGGGCGTGCTGGCACACAGCACGCATGTAAAGGGTGTGGGCACCTTCAGGGATGGCGTGGAGGACCCGCGCATCGAAGTGGTCCTGGCCACCGGGATCCCGGAGGAGGTCTGTAACCGGATCAACCTGGGGTACAGGGATCCGGAATCCATCGATCCGGAAGCGTGGAGGGAAAGGGAAGAGGAAGGTGTCCTGTTCGTGCCTAAGGCCGGGGAGATGCTGTACCGGCTCAAACCTGAATCCGGTGAACGATAAGCACCCATCTGCTGCGTTGGGCTCGGTCCGTTTCGCTGCGACGTACTAAAAGGAGATACGGAATGCGACAAAGGAGGATGTGCAGTGAAATCGCCTGAGGAATGGAAACGGAAAGTCAAAGAGCTCGTTCAGTCGCGAATCGCCCTCAAGCAGGGGAACTGGGATCATTATGTGAAGCTCTTCCCGGCCATGGACTGGATGGCCAAGGGGTTTTCCATACCGGTGCTTGGCCCTGTCCTGAGGAAGGCCGCCGCCGTGGACAACATGGAGAAGGAGTTCAGCCAGGGGTACATCGTGCCCCTGAACCAGAACATCGACTACAGGAAGGGTGCAAGAAACACGGTCCTTCCCCACACCATGGTGCAAAAGCTGGTCAAAGAATCCTCCTACAGGGTGGTTCTGGACAGGTGCTACTGCAGGGACGGCAAGCGGTGCTCGCAGTACCCCATCGATTTCGGATGCATCTTTCTGGGCGAAGGCACCCGGAAACTGGTGGAAAACGGCATTGCCCGCGAGGTCTCCATGAAGGAGGCGCTGGACCACTTGAAACGGGCCGGGGAAATGGGGCTCGTGGCCATGTGTCTCTGGATGGGAATGGAGGCGTTCGGTCTCGGGCTGAACGAAGAGGAACACAAGAAATTCCTGGAGATCTGCCTCTGCTGCCCCTGCTGCTGCCTCGGCCTGCAGAACTTCCAGAGCATGGGACCGGACGTGATGCAGCGGTTCCAGTCCATTGGATGGCGGGCCGCCTCGCGGGAGGGTTGTGTGGGGTGCGGGGCCTGCGAAGCCGCGTGTCCCGTGGGAGCCATCAGGGTGAACACGGATTCCATCTCCGTTTCCGAGGCCTGCCTGGGATGCGGCCTCTGTGCGGAGCGATGCCCGGAAAGCGCCATCTTCATGAACCAGGCCAAGCCCATCAAAAAAGACCTCCTGGACTATTTCTTTGGATTACGACCGGAGATCTAGCCCTTTTCACATGAAGACACGCACCGGTTCTTGACCCTCATTTACACCTCTCATATAGTAGGCCCTTCTGCAGGAATGGTATGAGGCCGAACTTTTCAACGGGTGAGTGAAAAGGAGTGAGCGCCATGATCAATTTCAATCCGGACGAAGAGCAACGGCAGGTACAGGACATGGTCCGCAAGTTCGCTGCCAGCGTCCTGAGGCCCGCGGCAAGTGACTGCGAGGAAGACAAATCGATCCCGGACGAGCTGTTCGCCAAGTTCTGGGAACTGGGGCTGATTCCGAACTGCATCCCCGAGGATTGCGGCGGCTACGGGTTCCCCAGGTCCGCGGTTACGGGTGCCATCATCGCGGAGGAACTGGCCAACGGGGACCTCGGCCTTGCCCTGGCCATGCTCAGCCCCACCCTGGTGGCCTTCCCGGTCCTGGAGATGGGTACGGACGAGCAGAAAAAAGAGATCCTGCCCCAGTTCTGCGGGGAGAGCTTCAAGTTTGCCACAGCCGCCCTGATGGAGCCCAGGGTGGCCTTCGACTCAACCGACATGAAGACCACGGTACGTAGGGAAGGCGACGAGTACATCCTGAACGGGGAAAAGTGTCTCGTGCCTTATGCGGACCGGGCCGACCTCTTCCTGGTCTATGCCTCTTCCGCCCCGGGCGCGGGCGCGGGCGGAGTCCAGGGATACCTTGTGGAGAAGGGGACCGGTGGGCTCAGTGTGGGGGAACGGGAGAAGTACATGGGTCTGAATGCCCTGGAACTACACAAGGTTTCCCTGACCGACTGCAAGATCCCGGTGAAGAACCGGCTCGGCGGCAGCAGGGGCTGCGATTTCCAGCGCATCCTGAACCTGTCCCGCATCTCCTTTTCCGCCATGGCAGCGTCAAGCTGCAC
>CAZSUQ010000587.1:0-4079 GCA_964609935.1 uncultured Thermodesulfobacteriota bacterium
AAAGGTCCTGGCAGCCGGAAAGGGAACAGAGACCCTTGGCTCCGGAACCCCCAGTTCAACACAGAGCGTCTCTGTCATGTCTTTCCAGGAAACCGGTCTTGGATCACTCAGGACAAAGATCTCACCGGCCGCCTTCTCTGCCTGGCCCGCCATGATCAACCCGCGAGCCAGGTCATCCACGTGAATAATGCCCACGAGCGCCTTTCCTCCTCGAACAAAGCCGAATCGTCCCCTGGACAACAGCGCCAGGATCCTTCCCCACCGGGCCGGATCACGAGGGCCGTAAGGGACGAGAGCCGGACGGATGATCACGGTTTCCAGGGATCCCCGATCCTGTGCTCTCTCCACCTCCTCCTCGGCCAGTTTCTTGCTTTCACCGTAGAAGCTCCCCTGGGTGTCCCTTGGAGCGGTTTCATCTGCACCGAAGGTATCCTTGTATTTATGGACAGCCAGGCTGCTCATGTGCACCAGCCGCCTCGCCCCACCCTGCTCGGCCGCCCGGATCACGTTTTTCGTTCCAAGGACATTCACCTGTTGGAAGGTTTTCCAGGGCGCCCAGTCCGTTGCCAGTGCAGCCAGGTGAAAAACGATTTCAGCAGCTTCAAACGGGGCTGAAAGGGTCTCCGGTCTCGTAATATCCCCGCTGAAGATCCATGTTCGGCCATGCTTGCCGGGTTTCACGTTATCCCCGGGGCCGGCCAAAACCCGCACGGTATGACCTTCATGGAGTAGTTGAGAAACAAGGGCGGAGCCAATAAACCCGGCCCCACCCGTAACCAGGACATCCATGGGTTGTTTTCTCTCCAGCTCTCTTGCTCTTAAACGTCTCACACCCCGGATATGGCCACTTCCCTTCGGGTATCAGCAGGGATGCGATGGAGGTTGAAATTACTCTAGCCGGGGCCGACCCAGCATTGGTAACAGAAAATATCGGTCATCCCGCCTATGTACCAGTGGAGGAGGACGGGCCACATCACGGACCGCGTCCGCCATACGAGAATACCCATCAGCCAGGCACCCCCAACAGCGGATAAACACTCCCCGAATGGTCTGTCGATGTGAATCACCACACTGGGCAACATCTGAATCAACAGGGCGATGACCGGCCCCACCCTCTTCTCCATACCCAGCTGGAGATACCCGCGGAAATGGAACTCCCAGGCGATATAGTAGATGAGATACGTGAGTTCCCACCACAACCAGTGGAAATCTCCCCTTCCGTAAAGTCCCCTGCAAAGGGGATAAAATTCATGGAAGGAAGGATCCTTGGCATTCAGATACAGGAACGGCGCCAGAACGACCATGAAGAAACCGCAGAACTTCAGGCCGAATCGCCAGTCCCCGAGCTGCAGCCCATAATCGCGTAAAGGCTCTTTCAACAACCCCCGGATCAGCAGGATCGGGACGAGGACCAGAAGCACGATGGCGGCAAGATACTGATAGAGGAAGCTGAACCATAAAAAGTAGGTGTGCTCTCCAAGCCATGCCCCGGCCTTTTCCAGAAAGAACCTGTAGTATCCCGGAAACCAGGCCAGTGTCAGCAGGACCGCCGAGCTGGTGGTGATCAGAACCGCTCTTTTTTCTCTCTTGACGTGTTGAAGGAACGTGTTCAAGTGCCCACCCTTTCCCTTGTGAGCCTCTTCTACAAGTAGCCATTTTCCATAAACCAGGTGTGGGCGTCCTTCACAGCCGTGTCGATGGGGGTTTGAGGCATGGCCAGTTCCCGGACCGCCTTTGACGGGTCGAAGTAATGATCAATGAATCCCATTCGAACGCTGGCAAGATTGACGTTCTCGGGGCTTGCCCCGCACCGGCCGAAAAGTTTCCCGTAAAGTGTCCCCATGGCCCCTACTGCAAGGGCCGCGGCCCTGGGGATACGGAATCTCGGGGGTGCTGTACCCACGATACGGGCGATACGGGAGAACACCTCCTTGTAAGTAAGGTTTTCATGACCCAGGATGTACAGTTCTCCTGTGCGGCCCTTTTCCATGGCGGTAATGGTGCCCGCCACCACATCACGCACATCCACGAAGTTGTTGCCTCCGGTGGGGTATCCCATGGCCCGCTTTTGTGCAACCTGAATGATCATGGTCCCGCTGGAAGGCTTTATATCATGGGGCCCGAGCATAAAGGTGGGATTGACCACCACCACCTCTACCTTTTCCTGACGGGCATAATCCAGGGCAATCCGCTGCGCATGCTCCTTTGTCTGCATGTACGGGATGTTCAACCAGTCGTTCTGATAGGGGACCCCTTCGTGTGAGGGTTTCTCCTTCCTCCCCCACCCATCCGGCGTATGGAAACCGATTGCATCCACGGTACTCATGTGCACGACCCGGCGAACCCCCTTCCGGCAGGCTGCATGCAATACGTTCTCCGTACCGTCCACGTTGATCCCCTGCATCTGTCCCCGGTCCGGCACCCACATGCTCACCATGGCTGCACAGTGGTAGACCTCCTCCACTCCCTGGTGCGCCCTCTCCAGGGATTCCCTGTCCAGGATATCCCCATGGAAACGTTCCACAGAGGGCAGGTCCTTAATCGCTCTGAGGTTGCTCGATTTCCTGACGAGGACACGGACCGCTTCCCCCCTTCGAACCAGCTCCCGCACCAGGTTCCCACCGGCCAGGCCGGTTGCACCGGTTACCAGGATCTTCTTCTCCATTTGAACACCTAATTCGGAACCAAATGGGGTTCTTCTCAATCTTACCTTTGGCAAAGATCTACGCAGTAAGGTTCCATCAGCCGTTGTCCGCATCCCTCACATGCAGGGATTCAGGGGCTTCCGAGGGGTCTTCCCTTTTGCCATAGCCTGCCAGGAAGTAGATGCCGGCCAGGATGCTGAGAACGGCTAGGGCCTGCGGCATGACCCATTTTTCCTGAAAGGCGATGATCGCGCCCAGGAACGGCGTGAGGATGATGGCTGCGGAAAAGGTGGGGACTACCTGGATGGCCTGCCCATACTGGTATGCAACCTGGAGCATGACAAAGGAGGCATTGGCCGTTACCAGGAAGACCCAGAAATATGGGTGCTTGACGAGGTAGGGGATGCTCTGCCCAAGGCTCAGACCGTCCTGCATCAGGGGGGTCATGAAGATCTTCTGCACCAGGGCGGTGATCCCGCCGAGATACCCGGCATTGACGGCGAACACAAAAGCTGCGCCCCTGAAGTTGACCCTGAACATGGCAAGGGCGCCTGCCAGGTTGGCAGCGCCCAGGATCAGGCAGTAGAGGAGGAAGGCAAGAAAAGAGTAGGAAAAAACAGGGGACTCGGCCCCGCCCCAGCAGCCCACTCCGGCCGTGCCGAGCACGATGAGGGAGATGCCAAGGCCATCGGACAGGGAGATCTTCTCCTTGAGAAAAACGGCACTCAGCAGGGCTGCCACCACCAGGCCCACACCGTTCAGCGCGGATATGACCGAGGCCTTGCCCATCCCCAGGGCAATGGAAAAGAACACCACGTAAGAGACGTTGGCGAGGCACCCGCCGATCCAAACCAGGGATTTCTTCCGGTTCTCCCTCCCGGAGAACATGGTCCGGGGGCTCTTCAGAACCTCGGCACCGTATTTCATCATGACCATGGCCACCCCGAAGAGGGTAAAGGCGACCAATCCCATGAAGATGGCAAACATGATGGATCCCTGGATTGATGGATTTTCTGTAAGGAGTTCATCCAATGCTGATACCCGGGTTTTGAACCTGGGAAATCCTCGGGTTCAAACCCCTCCGGATCAGCTCCTCAAGCTTGTGATTCTACACGCTTGAACCCTGAAATCAAGGTAAGCGCAAAGGCTTGTTTCCACTGGATGATTCTGTTATATCAGTGAAAGAGTACATGTGAACATTTCAAATTTTTCAGATTTTACAGGGGCTTTCCAGGGGAAGTGTAAGAAGATGGCCGGCAATACCTTTGGCTCTGCATTCAGGGTGACCACGTGGGGAGAATCCCACGGAAAGGCGGTGGGCGCTGTGGTGGACGGCAGCCCCTCCATGGTCCCCCTTGATGCGTCTCTCATACAGAAGGCCCTGGACCGACGAAGCCCTGCCCAGAGCCACATCACCACCGCACCGAGCGAAGC
>CAZSUQ010000588.1:0-4062 GCA_964609935.1 uncultured Thermodesulfobacteriota bacterium
CAGAACCGGAAGCACGATCAACGTGAGCAACATGGAAGAGACGAGGCCGCCGATGACCACCGTTGCCAGGGGACGCTGAATCTCCGAGCCGTTTCCTGTTGCGAAAATGAGCGGTGCCAGGCCGAGCAGGGTGGTCAGCGCGGTCATCAGCAGAGGCCGAAACCGCAGATCGCATCCCTTTTTCACAGCCTCGATGGTGCTCATTCCCTGCCGGCGGAGCTGGTTGAAAAAGGTGACCAGCACCGTGCCGTTCTCCACGGCGATCCCGAAGAGCGCGATGAAGCCGATCACCGAGGAAACGCTGAGATGGATCTTCATCAGGAAGATGGCCAGGATGCCGCCAACCAGGGCAAAGGGAAGGTTCACAAGCACGAGCAAGGCATTCTTCATGGAGTCAAAGGCTGAGAACAGCATGAGAAAGATGAGCAGGATGGAAATGGGCACCACGATGGCCAGCCTTCCCATGGCACGCTGCTGGTTTTCAAACTGTCCCCCCAGATCCACGAAGTAGCCGGAGGGCAGGCCTTGAACGATGGGTTGAATCTTCTCCCTGACTTCGGTCACGAAACCGCCCATGTCCCTTCCGCGGATGTTGCACTCCACCACGACCCGCCGCATTCCGTTTTCGCGGCTGATCTGCGCCGGGGCTTCCTTTTCCCGGATCATGGCTAGCTGTCCCAACGGCACGTACGGCCCCTCGGGCGAAGGCACGAGGATTCGCCGGAGGGCAGGGATGTCCCGGCGCTTCTCCTCCGGGAAACGCACGAGCACGGCAAAGCGCATCTGCCCTTCCACCACCGTTGTGGCAACCTTTCCCCCCACAGCGGTTTCAATGATCTGGTTGATGTCCGACAGGTTGATCCTGTGGCGCGCAATGGCCTTGCGGTCCACCACGATCTCCACCTGCGCGAACCCGGTGATCTGCTCCACCTTCACGTCCTCGGCGCCGCCCACGGCACCCATGGCGGCGGCCATCCTGTTCGCGTTCTCCCTGAGGATCTCCAGGTCCGGCCCGAAGAGCTTCACGGCCAGATCGCTCTTGATGCCCGAGATCAGCTCGTTCACCCGCAGGGCAATCGGCTGGGAGAAGGAGAGCCGGAGTCCGGGGATTTCACCCAGTTCCTCCTGGATCGCCGCCACAAGCTCCTTCTTGTTTCGTCCCGTGGTCCAGGAGCTTTCAGGATGCAGCATGATGAAGACGTCGCTCTGCTCCGGTCCCATGGGGTCCTCGGAGATCTCTGCCCTGCCGGTCTTTGTCACAACGGTCTCGGCTTCCGGGAACCTCTCCAGAAGGCGACGTTCGATCTCGGTCCCCACGGCTACCGATCCCTCCAGGGAGGCGGACGGCAACCTCACCACATTGATGGCAATCGCACCTTCATTGAGCTGTGGTAGAAACTCGGTGCCCACAAAAGGCACGAGGAGCAGGGATGCGCCAAGGATGGCCGTGGCCGTCAGCAGCGTGACCCAGGGCCGGCGCATGGCCAGCGAGAGAAGGGGGAGGTATCCGCGCTTGAGCACGCGAACCATGAGGTTCTCCTCTGCCTTCTTTCTCCCTTGCAGGAAGAAGGAACAGAGAACCGGGACCACGGTGAAGGAGACAAGCAGGGAGCCGAGCATGGCAAAACACATGGTAAGGGCCAGGGGCCTGAACATCTTGCCTTCCATATGCTGGAGCGTGAAGAGCGGCAGGAACACGATGACGATGATGAGAATGGCAAACAGGACCGGCCGTGCCACCTCCCGGACCGCCTCGTATGCAATGTCCGCCCGCGACTGTCCGGAACCAGTCTTACTGTCGAGGTGCCTTGCGATGTTCTCCGTGATCACAATCGAGGCATCCACGATCATGCCGATGGCAATGGCCAGCCCCCCCAGGCTCATCAGATTGGCGGTCACCTGCTCTGTGTTCATGAGGATAAAGGCCGCGAAGGCGGTGAGCGGGAGGGAGAGGGCAACGATGACGGATGCCCGGAGGTTGCCGAGAAAGAGGAACAGAACGAGAACAACCAGGATACCGCCCTGTTTGAGCGCATTGGCCACCGTCCTGGTACAAGCCTGGATCAATGCGGTCCTGTCGTAAAAAGCATGGATCCGCACATCCCCGGGCAGTCCCGCCTGGATCTTTGGAATGGTTTTCTTGACCTGGTCCACCACGACCTTGGAGTTCTCTCCCTTCAACATGATCACCATGCCTGCCACGGCCTCCCCCTTGCCGTCGCGGGTCACGGCGCCCTGGCGCGTCTCGGGTCCGGCCTTCACGGTTGCCACGTCCTTCAGGTAGACAGGCGTTCCGTCCTCTGCCTCGAGAACGATGTTCTCGATGTCCGGGATCGATTCGATGAGCCCGAGGCTCCGCACGTATGCCTGTTCCCATCCCTTGACGATGAAGTTGCCTCCCGCGTTCGCATTGTTATTTTCAAGGGCTTCGAGAACGTCCGGAAGGGTGATCCCGTATTTCAGGAGCCGGCTGGGATCCACGAGCACGTGATACTGCTTCACAAAGCCGCCGAAGCTGTTGACCTCGTTCACGCCCGGAACACCTCTCAATTGAGGCGCAATGAGCCAGTCCTGGATCGTACGAAGCTCCATGGGCGAACGCGTATCGCTTTCAAGTGTGTATTGATAGATCTCTCCCAGGCCCGTGCTGATGGGGCCCATTTCCGGCTCGACCCATTCGGGTAGATCCTCTTTGGCTGACTGGAGGCGCTCGAACACGAGCTGCCGCACGAAGTAGGTGTCTACCTCATCCTCGAAGACGATCACCACCTGGGACAGTGCGGCCTTGGACAGGGAACGGACCTGTCGCACGTCCGGCAGCCCCTGCATGGCAAGCTCCAGGGGGTAGGTGATCTGCTGCTCCACATCCACAGGAGCGAGGCCGGGTGCCTCCGTAAGGATCATCACCTGCACGTTGGTTACGTCGGGAAAGGCGTCGATGGGCAGGACCTTCCAGGCGTATACGCCCCCGGCAACCAGCACAACGCCGCCCAGGATGACAAGTAGGCGGTGAGTCAACACAAAACGTATGAGTCTGTCCAGCATGATTTCATCTCCAAACAGGATCCCTGCTTACACGGATCGCAGGAAAAGGCTCCATGAAATATGTGGGCTAGTCCGCACAGCCGGCTCCCATCTTCTCGCGGAGGATGTCGGACTTGAGCAGGAATGCACCGGCGGCCACGACGATGTTCTCCGGGTCGAGGCCTTCCAGGATTTCAACATGCTCCGGGAATTCCCGGCCCTTTTTCACAGGGCGGCGAACGTAATAGTCATCCTTCCAGTGGGTGAAAACGAAGTCCCTTCCCTCGTCCGAGAGCAGGGCAGCCCCGGGGACGGCCAGGACCTCTTCACTGTCGGCGATCCCCATATCGATCTTGCAGAACATCCCGGGTCGAAGAAGGCCGTCCTTGTTTTCCACGGTGGCTCGAACCTTCACCGTGCGGGTTCGTTCCTCCATGGTGACCCCGATGTAGTCGATCCGGCCCTGAAACGGCATGTCCGGAAAGGCCTGCACAAACACGTGTACCGGGATCGGTCCCTGCTTTCTTGCCTCGATGAGCCGGGGGAGGTCCTGTTCGTAGATGTCCGCCCAGACCCACACGGTCGTCAGATCCGCCAGGAGCATCACATCGCTTCCCGGTTCCACGAGTTCGCCCACAACGGCGTGTTTCTCGATGATCGCACCCTCGATGGGTGCACGGACAGGCAGGCTCCCCCTTCCAACCCCATGCGCACCTTTTCCCATCGATGCGAGGTCTTCTTCCGAGAGACCGAGGACATGCAAGGTCTGCTCGGCCGTCTTCCTTTCGGTCTTGTGCTGCTCGTAGACCATCTGTGCCTCGATCATGTCCTGCTCGGAGGCGATCCTGCGCTTGAACAGGGACTGTTCCCGTTTGAAGTTCTTTTCGGAGAGGTTTGTCAACGCCCGGCTTCGCTCGTAGTCGCTCAGTGCCCTGCCCAGTTCAACGCTGTTGATGGTGAAAAGGACATCACCTTTTCTTACGTGAGCGCCGATATCCACCCGCACCGATTCGATGATGCCCGGGATACGCGGACTGA
>CAZSUQ010000589.1:0-4060 GCA_964609935.1 uncultured Thermodesulfobacteriota bacterium
ACCCCTGACCTCATGACTGCCAGTCATGCGCTCTCCCAACTGAGCTACAGCCCCGAATGGAAAAAACCATTATAGATTGCCTCCCTCGTTTGTCAATCTTGGATCTATGGATTCATGGATTCCTTTCGTGATAAGGTACATAAACGAAACCTCTGTCACTTCATCTGTGTAGCCTTATAGGGTTCCGACCTATGTTTTTTCGACTCTTTCTCCTCTTTACCGCTGTTCCGCTCGTGGAGCTTTACCTCCTCATCTCCATCGGCCAGGTCATCGGGGCCATGAATACCATTCTTCTTGTCCTTCTTACAGGGATCGTGGGTGCCTGGCTTGCTCAACGGGAGGGGGTGAGAACGATTGGAAGGATCCAGGCCCTCCTGGCCAACGGCGAGATGCCGGGCAAGGAACTGATCGACGCCCTGTTGATCCTTGTGGCTGGTTTTGTATTGATCACCCCCGGTGTGGTCACCGACGTGCTCGGTCTTCTCCTTCTGTTTCCGGTCACTCGATCCGTGATCCGTAACTGGTTGGCAAAGAATTTCCAGCAGAGGATATCGGACCAGACCGTCACCATCGTCTACCATGACTCGAATGGGTGACCGTTCCGGGACGGGGTTGAGAAAGGGACGACCCATGAGGACACCGCAAGAAACGGATTCGAAACGGCTGCCGGCAGTGGATCGGGAAAAGGGGAAGAGATCCAACCTCTACCCATGTTCCCTTCGGTGGCTGCCTGTGCTCCTCCTGGTCCTCTCCCTGAGCCTGCAGGGATGTTATTCCCTGAAGACCATGGGCATGCGCAAGGAAGTGGTGACGATGGAAGTTACCGCTTATTGCGCCTGCAAGAAATGCTGCGAGTGGAAGCGGAAATGGGGGTGTTTCCTCTTCCCCACCGTTTTCGCCACCGGTCCGAACAAGGGAAAACGGAAGGTCGTGGGAATCACCGCGGATGGAAGCAAGGCAAAGAAGGGGGTCATAGCAGCGGACACGCGCAAATATCCCTTTGGTACCATCATGCGTGTTCCCGGTTACGGATGGGGAGAGGTGCATGACAGGGGACGCGCCATCAAGGGGAACCGCCTCGATTTGTTTTTCAAGTCTCACAAAGAGGCACTCCAGTGGGGGAGGAGACGGGTCAAGGTCAAGATATTTCGAAGATAAACCCGGACGAACCTGGCTGAAAAGGTGAGCTGACACAGAAAGACCGGTCCGTATACGAGTACGGATCCTGTGGGACAGGAGGAGAAGATGGCCCAGCAATATTTTGAAGAGTCTCACAACATCCTTCGGCAGAGCGCCCGAAAGTTTTTTCAAAAGGAAGTGATTCCCTTTATCGATGAATGGGAGGACAAGGAGGAATTCCCGAGGGAGATGTACAAGAAGTTTGCCGACGCGGGATTTCTCGGCCTGGGGTATCCGGAAGAGCTGGGGGGAACCCCTTCGGACGCCTTTCACATGATCGCCTTTACCGAGGAGATGGTTCGTTGCGGTTCCGTTGGTTTTGCAGCCGGGATGGGATCCCACGGCATCGCCCTCCCCCCGATCCTTGCCATGGGGTCCGAGGAACAAAAGAAGCGCTTCATCCCCCCGGTTCTTGCGGGAGAAAAGATCGCCGCCCTGGGCATCACCGAGCCGGATGCAGGCTCTGACGTTGCAAGCCTTCGCACCCGAGCCGTTCGTGACGGAGACCACTATGTTGTGAACGGCTCCAAGACGTTTATCACGAGCGGGTGCCGGGCCGACTACATCACAACAGCGGTGAGGACAGGAGGTGAGGGGTATCCGGGCGTCAGCCTCCTGGTGATCGAGACCGATACGCCGGGGTTCCAGGTGGCCAACAAGATCCGGAAGATGGGGTGGAACGCCTCCGACACGGGAGAACTGGTTTTCGAGGACTGCCGTGTCCCGGTGGGAAACCTGGTGGGACAGGAGGGTATGGGATTCTATGGAATCATGGAGAACTTTCAGCGGGAGCGGATCAGCCTTGCCGTGATCGCAAACGAAGTCGCACAACTCGCCTACGATGAGAGTCTCAAATATGCACAAGCCCGGCAGGCCTTTGGAAAGCCATTGACCGGATTTCAGGTAACGCGCCATAAACTCGTGGACATGGCCACCCGGATCATGGCATCCAAGGAGTTCACCTACCGTGTTGCAGCCAGGATGGAGGCGGGCGAGAACGTGGTGACCGAGGTCTCCATGGCAAAGAACTTTTCCTGTGAGGTCTGTGACCAGGTCGTCTACGATGCCGTACAGATCCATGGTGGATACGGCTATGCCAGGGAATATCTCGTGGAGCGACTCTACAGGGATGCACGTATCCTGAGCATCGGCGGCGGAACCACTGAAATCATGAAAGAGATCATCTCAAAGACACTGAAGCTCTGATCCCAACCATTCCGTCGCCCAGTTCATTCACAGGGACAGGACCCCCACGCACATCACGATCGACAACCACGTAACGCCCATGAACCCACAAGACCGAAACCAAACCCTTCAGGCAGGCTTCGGTGTGTGCGACATCACCCCGGACATGCCATTTCCCCTTGCAGGGTATGTCACCAAAAAGGAGAGGATGTGCACAAAGGTTCGTGATCCCCTCACCGCAAGGGCAATCGTGCTGGGGGATGGGGTGAGAAAGGTTGTCCTTGTCAGCGTGGATTTACTGGTGGTCTCCCCTGCGCTGAGGGATGCCGTCCTGCAAGCCTTGAACCGGGCAGGAGCGGATCTTGACGGCATCCTCCTGTGTGCAACCCACACCCATTCCGGCCCGGGAGGATACTGGGACATCCCATCCGCCGTGCCCTTCATGGGAGATTATCGACAGACGATCTTTGACCGCCTTGTGAAAGGGATCGTGGAGGCGGTTCGGACCGCTGAGAAAGGAATGGGACCGGCGGATGTCTCCTGGGGTGAAACCGAGACGCGTTCCGGAACGAGCTTCAACCGAAGAAACCGCAAGCTCCAGGTCGACCCCTCTCTTTCCCTGTTGATTCTCAAGAAAAAGGATGAATTGATCCGGGCCGTGTTCTTTGGTGCACATCCTGTTGTGGTGGCTGAACACGAGAAACATACGGCATCCGCGTGTTTCCCTGCAAAACTCCTTCAGGACCTCGAGTCAGAAGATGAGCATGCGTTGTTTCTGAACGGCGCTGCAGGCGGAGTGAGCATCCTCTGGCCCAGGAAGGTCACCATGGAAGAGCACCTGACGCGTATCCGGGATGTGCTGCTGGAAGCGGTGGCGCAGGCGGAAGGAAGCGCACGCCCCCTTGAGGGCCCGGTCCTGGGCACGTACGGTGTTCCCGTGCCGATCCACGCACGTATGCCGAGACTCTTTCCTCCTGCCCTGCTTCCCCTGGAAGGGGTCTTTCTTCCCTTGCGCTGGAGATTGAAGAGGTTCGGAAGGAATGGACTGATGAAGGATGGGGCAGAAACCGAGGTTCGAATTCTTCGCATCGGCAATGCGTTGATCGCCGGATTTCCTGCAGACATGGGACCGGGAGTGGCCCTGGCCGCCCGCTCGATGATCCGTGAGGAGGGACTGGATCCCCTGGCACTCCTCTCCTACTGCGGGGACTACATCGGTTATGTTCACATGCCCGAGGACTACCGTGCCTTCTGGGAATGGACTGCTGACGGCCTCTTCCTTACGGTTTATGAGAACGGGATGGGTTTCGGAGGCAGGCAGGTGGGATCGGACTTCCTCCACGCTCTGAGGAAAGCCATCCGGACCCTCAGGGAAGGCGATTCCAAGCCCCCGGAAAGCCTGAAGACGGTTCAGGAAGCCCCTGTGTAATACGTCTCACGGTTTCTTTTCCGGTTCTTCACCCGCCAGCGTTCTCACCTTCACCTCAAGGGACGCGTCCAGGATGTCAAGATACCTCTGTTCATCGCCCGGTTCCTTGTAGTCAGGCATAACCGCTGCCCACGAGGTGAGATCGTACCGGCCCTTGGAAACCTCCTCGATGCCCTTCCAGACATAGGCCCCCTGAAAGAAGCTTTTGTACTCCTCCTCTGTTACGGGATCCTTTCGGTAGTCCGGGTCGTAAAATTTATCGTCGTA
>CAZSUQ010000590.1:0-3767 GCA_964609935.1 uncultured Thermodesulfobacteriota bacterium
ATTTCATCCTCATCAAAGCCCATGCTCGTGTGGGGTTCATTCTCTATTTCGTCTTTCTTGCCTACCTGTTTCGACACGTCTTCGAGTATTACGGGTCCCGGTCGGTATCCTTGTTGACCCTCCTGGTTGTCGGACTCCTGACCGCCATGGTCCATACCCTGAACATCATTGATCCCTTTCATCTCTACCTGCTGAACTTCCCCTTCATTTTTCTGGCTGTGAAACTCTCAAGACAAATCGTTCGACGCATCCGATCCGGCTCGGACCTCACGGTTTACACTGCCGGAGTCGCCCTTCTCTTTGTCCTCACATTGACGTTCGTTACAGGGGCCTACATTGCGGAGCCCTTCAATTCCTCGTTGAACAACAACATGGGCCTCTACGTGGTTTACATCCACGGGGCTGTTCCCATGATCCTGGTCCCCTTCCTGATCCCCCTCATCGTCCACCATGTCTGGCCAAGGATCGAGATCCAAAGGAAAAGAAAGATCCGGAAAAGAATCCTTCAATGCATGCCTGCTTACCTCCTCTTTTTTGCCCTGCTCTCCCTCTATGCACACTGGAAATGGTTCGGTGTGGACGCGGGATCTCATTACTGGCCACCGGACTTTGTGAACAAACTCTATGCAAAGGCCAGGGAATATCGAGAGACCTTCTTTACCCACACGGGGGAACCTCCTCCCACGCTCGAGGGTTGTTACCCTCGTGGATACGAAGCCTCCCTCAACGACTACACCGTCTGTTCGCAACAGACCTGCCATCCATCGCTCGTGGAGGAGTGGAAGTATTCTTCCCATCGATTCGCCACGTCCAATATCCTGTTCAGGAAGGTGATGGAACGGATGGAAGAGGAAACCGGGAGTTCGAAGTTCAATTATTTTTGCATGAACTGCCACGATCCATCCCTTGTCCTGCACCCGGATCGTGTGAACGGCGTTTCGTTGGAAAACATGAAGTCCAGCAAAGGGATCTCGTGCAAAGCCTGTCATACCATGGTCCACAAGACACGAACGGATCTTCCATGGGACGGCTACTATGAACTCCGTAAAGAGATCCCGTATCCGGTGTTGCCAGGGTCACCGGACTTCCTGGTCAAATGGCGTGACTATATTCGCTGGGACCTTCGTCTGCATTTCAAGAATTACAGTATCCCCGAGCTGTCGGTTTCGAGTGGCTTGTGTGCATCCTGCCATGTCTCTTCCATGCCCAGCTTTCTCACCGGATTGCCGAACGACATGCTGGTGACCGACCTGTACACCTCCTGGAAAAACTCCTCCTACGCCGAGGAAGGCCAAACCTGTGTGACCTGTCATATGCCCAACAGAAGCCGGGACATACGGGGCTTCCTCTATCCTGATCACAGGATCCCCGGTCTCAACATCGGAATCAGCCTCACCATTGAGGGAGACGAAGAGACCTTACGGGGTGTAAAACAATTTGAAGATTTCACGCGCGAACTGGCCACGGGTTCGACTCCCTGGCCGGATTCCATCCCCTTTCTCGAGATGGCCATCGAAGCACCGGACCCGCTCGGACACGGAAGTCCTCTCCCCCTTGTCGTCAAGACGACCAACAGCCGCGTAGGTCACTACTTCCACGCCGGGCCAAACTCGCTGAACGAGGTCTGGCTGGAAGTCATCGTCAAGGACGCCTCGGACCGCGTCCTGTTCCACAGCGGGGGACTCAGCGAGAAAAACCGGGAAATTGATCCCATGGCTCATCGGATTGGCGCCCGTGTTTTGGACGCCAAGGGAAAGGTCATCCGCGACTGTTCCATCTGGCGGGTTGCAGGGGTGGAAGGCGCTCGCAGAATCAAGCCCTTTGAGACGATCGAGGACAGATACGATGTGACACTGCCACCGGATGCGAAAGGTCCACTGACGGCCCAGGCCCGCTGGCATCACCGTCGTGCGAGCCAATCGTTCGTGGACTGGGCCTTTGGCGGCAAGGGGCCCACCCTGCCCTCTGTGGAACTTGCCTCTGTGACAAAGGTGATCCAACTCTCCGGCACGCCGCAGCGGGTGAGCCTGAATGCCAGCAGGGAACCCCACGCGGGCTTTCTGCAGGTGCGTCATTCCGCCCCGTCAGCCACTTCCGAGAAAAGCCCCGAGTTGAATCCGTAGAATCCCCAACATACTTCCAATATAGAGCTCGTCCCTGTCCCGGTCGAACAACAGTGGCTCGGGTTTGTTGCCCACATACACACTGTGCAGGATTTTCCCGGTCTCATAATCCAGGACAAGAAGGAGCCCTGCCGTTCTGGATGTGGCGTACAGCAAGCCCCTTGCAGAATCGAATTCCATGGAAAAGATGCTCGCTTCCGCTTCGATTCTTCGGACGACCTCCATGGTTGTCAGGGAAACCTCGTAGATGGCATCGTAATAGTAACTCGGCAGCAGAACGTTGTTCGTTCCCTCCACAGGGATCAGGGTGATGCCTGCCGGCAACCGAACCTCTCTTGTGATACGAAACGATTCAAGGTCCACCTCCACCAAGCCCACCCTGTATCGACCTTCCATCATCCCGACAAGAACGTATGCCGATCGTTGATTCGGGTGAAGATAAAGACCAAAGGCACCGTCGGTGGACTTTGTGTAACCCGTTTCATAGAAGTTGATCTTTCTCTGTAATGACAAATCGATGTCATCTCCTTCTCCTTGCAGGCTGAATTCCGCCAGGATGGGATGGGTCACATTCGTGATGTAGACCTTTTTCCCGTCCACCGCGAAATTCCACGGAGTGAACAACTCGGAAGGAGCAAGATTTATGCGTCTCCTGATCGTCAAAGTCTCCAGATCAACGACCACGAAATTCGCGTCCTGCCAGTTGACACAACCGATCCTTCCTCCCGTCCCGACGGGTTTCATGTCCCTGATCAACCCGCTGATCTTCAGTTCCCCGGTTGATCGGTCCTCACGGTTCACGGACATCAAACCCGTCATCCCCATGGGTCCATAGTTGATGATCAAATCCTCTCCCTTCTGCAGCATTTCCCTCAGAAACAGAAAGCACTCCCGGTTTTCGGAGGAAGGCTCCATCAACAAGGAAGCCCCCGTGATTCGCTCCACATGGGCCTGGCCGGAATCGACAAAGGGCACAAGATCCCGGATGGAATGCACGGGGAGGAGCCCTGTGTAATGAAACAGAATCAGCACCATGTGAAACACGATGGGAACCGTGCGGAACGCCATTCGAAACCATCGCACAAACACCAGCAGGGTGAAGATCAGAACGGGACTCATAAAAAGCAGGTTGTAGATAATGAAGTAAACGAGTTCCGTCTCGCGGAAGGCTCCCAGCACTTCCCAAACGACGACACCCAGGGCAACAAGGGGAACCATGCGAAGCAAGCGGCTTCTGGATGCGGACACGGCCAACCACATCAGGACAACGACACCGATGAAAAAGCACAGGGTAAAGACCGGGGAAAGCTTGACAAACACGTTGAGCCAAAGAGGCACCTTGATCATCTCGGGCCGCAACCATGACCAGCCGGTATCGATTCCTTTTGGCACGATCAGGGAAAGTCGAAACACCAGGCAGGCAAACAGCGTGCAAAGCCCCCACTGGAGGAAAAACTGCCTCCACCCTATTCGCTGACCTCTGAGAGGAAAGCGGCCAGACGCATACAGAAAGAGTGTAAAAAACAGGAACCATATGAGGACCGTGACAATGGAAGAATACCCAAGGGGAAGGAACAAGAGGGATTTCAGGAAAAAGTAGAAAAGAAGGTTAAAGAAGAGCATGTCGAGAAACAGGTAGGCAAC
>CAZSUQ010000590.1:3777-4048 GCA_964609935.1 uncultured Thermodesulfobacteriota bacterium
GGATCTCGTTGAAACGCTTCCGACTCTCAGGGAGGAAAACAACGTGGTCATTCTCTCTCGCAGCCCCTCTGGCGATCTCGGGTGATTTCCTTTGGAAGGGGGCCCGACCGGGTTGATGTTCAAAGGGCCGATCGGGTCGACAAGACGGCGTGATCGTTTGCGCGCCTAAAGTTACGTGTGCTACATTTTATCATGTAGCTATCGTCCGAACCAGCGAAGCTCCCTTCCAGGGCACGTTTCAACATACGATCCTCCGTCAAATCCGTCACCC
>CAZSUQ010000591.1:0-4044 GCA_964609935.1 uncultured Thermodesulfobacteriota bacterium
GAACCCTCCCGGACTCCCACACCGTCCTTCTTCATCCGGTGGCCTTTGCCGGATGGCTGGGATTCTTCGTGACCTCGCTCAACCTGATCCCCATCGGACAACTCGATGGCGGACACGTGCTCTATGGAATCTTCGGTCCCACACACCGCACCCTCTCCCGGCTCTTTTTCCTTTTTCTTCTCCTCTGGGCCATCCACGGTGCATTTGCCACCTTGAATCCCATGGAATGGATCTGGGCTGCAGCCTTTTGCTGGGCCTCCATCCGTATGGCCTTCACGGCTCAGCGCAGTCCCCTTCTGCGCTTCTTGACCCTGTTCCTGTTCTTTACGGGTCTTTTCCAGAATTATGTCCCGGAAACCCTCACCTGGCTTCTGTGGGTCACCCTCCTCTGCTTCCTCAGGCTTGAACATCCTCCCACAAGGGATGTGTACGTCCCGCTGGATCGGAATCGAAAGATTCTCGGCTGGTGCGCCCTCGTCCTTTTCATCGTCACCTTTATTCCCATGCCTTTTCAAATTCCCTTTGAATAGAATGAAAAAAGCCCGGGCACTGCCCGGGCTTATCCATGTTCAAGGGTTCGTGATAAAGGCTACTGATTCGCGAGAAAGCTCATGGTGGATTCCTGGATGCTGCCCATCTGTTGCGCGCTGCTCATGTCGGTGACCTTTCCAAAATTCGCCGCGATGTTCTCGATGGTCACCTCCTCCGCTTTCAGCGCTATTCCCGGGGAGCGGAACCACTTGAGGTGGAAGATGGTCCCGGCCCCCACCTCGAACAGGCTTCCGCTTTCCTCGCATGCATCACTGCAGAGATAGGCCACAAGGGGGGAGACGTATTCAGGCTTGAGCTTCAGCCGAATGTCTTCGGGCAGCACGGTGGCCGTGAGTCGACTGTCTGCAATGGGGGCGATGGTGTTTGCGTGAATGTTGTATTTCTTTCCCTCGATGGCCAGGGTCTGGCCGAGCCCGATGAGGGCCATCTTGGCCGCGGAATAGTTGGCCTGGCCGAAGTTCCCGTAGATGCCAGCCGCGGAACTCGTCATGATGATCCGACCGAACTGCTGTTCCCGCATAATGGGCCATGCCGCTTTTGACACACAGAATGCACCTTTCACGTGCACGGCAAAGATGATGTCCCAGGAATCCTCTTCCATCTTCATGAAGCTCACATCACGAAGGATCCCTGCGTTGTTGATCACAATGTCCACTCTCCCATAGGCATCCATGGCGGTCTTGATAATGCTGGCGCCACCCTCCATGGTGGCAACGGAATCGTAGTTTGGGAGCGCTTCTCCGCCTGCTGCCTTGATCTCTTCCACCACCTGGTCGGCCATGGTGCTGCCTGAGCCGGATCCGTCCGCAGCCCCTCCTAGATCATTCACAACAACCTTTGCTCCACGGCTGGCCAGCAGCAACGCATGCGTCTTGCCCAGGCCGCCTCCTGCACCTGTAACAATAGCAACCTTGTCATCAAACCGGATGTCCGCCATCTTTGCTTCCTCCTTTTTCTTCCGTTTCTAAGGTCCACTCGCTTGACGTCCCGGGTGGTCTGCCTGGAATCCGCTCTATCGAGGACCTGAGCTTCCTTTCGTTCTACCACCGGAACCAATCATCTCCAGAGAACGCGACGGAAAGGGCTTCCGCGCATATAGTTCAAAGGGGAGTCCTCTACCCTGCGGAGCCTATCTTTCTTACTTTGAATCCTTTTCCATTGTCAAGCCAGCGACTTTTCACTCCGGCGTTTTTACAACCCTGCACGGATGCTTCATGATGGGAAGGAGAGAGTTCCTGTTCTTCGAAACGGATCCCCGGGAGGCATGCCCTTGGCTTACAACGTGCTCATCTTTGATCTCGACGGTACCCTTGTGGACTCCTTTCCGGGCATTCAGATGAGCCTCTCCGTGGCCATGAGAGGGACCGGTCTCCAACCCTGGGACCTGGAAGAAACCAAACGCCATGTGGGTCACGGAGTCGAGGTTCTCCTTGAAAGTGCTGTGGGACCGGAAAGGAAGGAAAAGGCAATCCAGCTCTTTCGAAAGAACTATGGAGAAACCTGTCACAAGACCACACCCCTGCTCCCCTTTGTCGGCGAGACCCTGTCCCTACTCCGGGAGAGGGGTTATCTCCTGGCCGTGGCCACCAACAAACCCCTCCTCTTCACAACCCCGATCCTTGAGCACCTGGGTGTTGCCTCCCTGTTCTCCTGTGTCATGGGCCCGGAAAAGGTGAAGCACCGAAAGCCCCATCCGGACATGATTCGTGCCATTCAAGACCGTCTGCATGCGTCTGATCGACATTGTCTTTACGTTGGTGACATGCCGCTTGACGCGGAGACCGCGTCACAGGCGGGCGTGGACTGTCTTCTCGTCGCTTCGGGCGCTTTCACCTTGGATCGACTTCAGCACGAGGCGTCCGTCCCGGTGGTCATGGATTTCTCCGGAGTCCCTGCCCATCTCCGGAAGACGGAAACATAGAATACGGTATCGCCGCTCCCAAAGGATGCCCTTCCCCCGCCCACACAAGGAGGCTGTCTACCTAGAAAAAGAGCCAAGCAATGCGAGGTGCATCGCTTGGCTCTTCGGCACGATATCACCTTAAAGGCGCTCGAACTCAGGCATCCGTGTACAGGGACTCGATCCGATCCTGGTAGGTACTCATCACGTTCTTACGCTTCACCTTCATGGTGGGCGTAAACATATTGTTTTCCACGGTGAACTCTTCATCGAGTACCGCGATCTTCTTGATGGTCTCGAATTTTGCGAGTTGTTTGTTCTTCTCCGCGATTCGCCTTTCGAGTTCCTGTTTCACCACCGGTGATTCCGCCAGCGTTTTCCGGTCACCCGTGAGTCCCTTTGCTTTTGCAAAGCTGTCCAGCCATTCAAAACTCGGAACCACCAGGGCCACCAGGTATTTTCGACGATCTCCGATGATGGCGATTTGTTCGATGGCCTCGTCCATCTTCAGGAAGTTTTCAATGTTTTGAGGAGCCACGTTCTTACCGCCTGCCGTGATGATCAGGTCTTTTTTCCGGTCGGTAATCCGAAGGAATCCGTCGGAATCGATCTCGCCGATGTCTCCGGTATAGAACCACCCCTCATCGTCCAGGGCCTCTTTGGTTGCGTCGGGCTTGTTCCAGTACCCCTTCATCACCTGCGGGCCCCGTGCCAGGATCTCTCCATCCGCTGCGATCTTCACCTCGGTGTCCGGCCAGGGGACCCCGACAGTGCCCAGCTTGAAGTTGTCCGGCAGGTTCCCGGTCAATCCTGGAGAGGTTTCGGTCAACCCGTAAGCCCCGAGAATCCGGATCCCCATGGAAGCAAAAAACACCTCGATTTCCGAGGCGAGAGGTGCGGCACCGTAGACCATGTACTGGAGATTTCCGCCGAGTCCTTCTTTGATTTTGGAAAAAACCACTTTCTCAGCGATGGCATGCTTGATGCTCTGAGTCGTGGACAGGGGCTGTTTGTTCATGGCTGCCTGCGCCGATACTTTTCCAACGCCGAGGGCCCAGTTGAAAATAGCCTTTTTGGCTCCACTTCCGCTTTCCACGCCGGCCGCGATCTTTGCATGAACCTTTTCCAGAAGCCTCGGCACGGTAACAAAGACCTGTGGCGCCACCTCCCGCAAGTTGTCCGGTATCTTCTCAATGGACTCGGCAAAGTTGACAATGCCCCGGTGCATCATGAACCCCAGAACCTCCATGCGCCCGAAGGAGTGGCACATGGGGAGGAATTGCAGATCCTCGGTGCCCGGCTCTATGCTGAGAAAGTCCTTGATGCCCTCAATGTTGGAGACCAGGTTTCGGTGGCAGAGCATCACCCCTTTCGGGTTTCCTGTGGTCCCGGACGTGTAGATCAGTGTGGCAACATCTTCGGGATCCAGCGTATGCCATTGCTTCTCGATGTTCGTCCGGTCGAGGTCCCCTTTGCCTTTCTCGATCAGGGTCCCCAGATCGGTGATGAAATCATCATGCTTGTCATGCGGTTCGATGACCACCACACGTCGCAGGTCCGGAAGATCCTCTTTTGCTTGAAGGACCTTGTCC
>CAZSUQ010000592.1:0-4038 GCA_964609935.1 uncultured Thermodesulfobacteriota bacterium
TCACGTGCGACGTGAGCAAGGCCGCCGAGGTGGAAGCCATGACGAAGAGGGTGATGGACGAGTTCGGGCGGATCGATATCCTGGTTAACAACGCCGGTGTGTGCACCTTTGCCCCCTTCTGGCTGATCGACGAGGAGCAGTGGGACGTGACGCTCAATGTGAACCTCAAGGGGACCTGGCTGTGCGCCAAGTACGTGGTTCCCCACATGATCGCTCAGAACTGGGGCCGCATCGTGAATATCGGCTCCATCGACGGGAGGAACCCGGAACCGATGCACGCCCACTACTGTGCTTCCAAGGGCGGGGTCCACACCATGACCCTGGCCATGGCCAGGGAGGTGGGGGCCTTCAACATCACGGTGAACTGCATCGCCCCGGGAGGCGTCATGACGCCTATGTTTCAGTGGACAGGCGAGGTGGCAGGCGCGGTGAGCGGCGGGAAGCCGGAGGAGTTCTTCGACTTCTTCAACAAGACGAAGACGATCATGAACCGGCAGGTCCATCCGGAGGATGTGGCGAACGCGATGCTCTGGCTGGTGCGTGAGGAGTCCTGGACCCTGACGGGCCAGGTGTTCTATGTGGATGGAGGGCTCAAGGGTCACCCAATCCCCTGGGAATGACTGTAGAACCTGAGGAGGCACACAATGTCGCTCGAAGCGCTGGAAGCGAGAATCGCGAAGATCGAGGATGTGGAGGAAATCAAGAAGCTCATGTGGAACTACACGTACTGGCTCGACTACGGCGAATTCGACAAGGTGATCGACTGCTTCACCGAAGATGCCAGGCTGGACGTTCAGACCCGGGGGGACCCGGGAGAGGGGGAAGCCGCAATCACCTACGCGTGCGAGGGCAAAGAGGCGCTCCGGGAATTCTACAATCTGGTCCGGCACGAAAAGAACAGGTTCTCCGCTTCACACCTGATCCTGAACCCTGTTGTAAGCGTGGAAGGCGACAAGGCGACAGGGATCTTCTACCTGCTGGAGCCCACGGCAATCGTGCGGGCCATGTGGGGCCATGGCCGGTACGACATGGAGTTCGTGAGGGTAGCCGGCGAATGGAAGATCTCGGTCTTTGGGTTCCTCTGGAACTTCAACACGCCCTACGACGAAGGGTGGGTCAAGACCCCCATGGCCCTCCTCTGAAGACAGTAAACCGTCAAGAAAAACAGTCAGATAGCCGTTGGAAAAAACATTGGAAGCGTTGCCGGCGGCCACGATTCCGCGGAGACGTATGCGTGCTTTGGGAGTTCACAAGGAAGATCACGAACCTGCTCAGGGCTGTGAGACCGGATACCAAAACAAAGAAGGTTAGAATTCTTAAAGAAGGCCAGAAAGGCATTCTGATACTCTTTGCAAAGTCGTATCCTTGCTATTCTCCCATTCCTTTGACTATTCATTGGGGGCCTGCTATCAACAATGATGGTACGAATATCGGAACATCCGATAAGCGAAAGGACAGCGAGGTGGAGGAAACGTGATGAAGAACGGTAACCACCAGGGGTATGAATATGACGCCGTGATCATCGGTTCCGGCATTGGAGGCCTCGTTACGGCCGCTTACCTTGCCAGAAGCGGTGTACGCGTGCTGGTTTGCGAACAACACAAGCAACCGGGTGGGTACTTCACTTCCTTCAAGCGAAAGGGATACACCTTTGATGGTGGCATCCAGGCCTGTGAGGACAGCGGGATCCTCTTTTCCTGCCTGGAGCAACTGGGCGTCCGGGATCGAATCGAGCTGCACCGGAGCACATTCGCATATGCCACGCCTGATGTCTTCCTGCCTCTGCACACACCTGCGGACATTGCCAGGTTCTATGCGGAACTCAGCAAGGCCTTTCCGGCTGAATCCCAGGGGATCTCCTTTATCTCGAAGAAAGTCTACGAGTTCTCAAGCACCACGGAAGCCTTCACCTCCTTACCAAACCCCTTGTTTGTTCCTTTCACCCGTTTCCTGGGCGCGCTCCCCGGATGGATCATAAAGAACTGGAATGAACTCAAGTCCGGACCTGAGCTGATGCGGCACATGAGCATCACCATGGAAGACTTCTTCCGGCAGCATCTTCGTGACCCGGATCTGCTTCGATTTCTGGGGCAGTTGGGCTACGAGGGAACCCCTGCCGCCTTTGTGCTGGGCATGGTCACCTTTGTTCTTGACTACTACTATCCGAAAGGAGGCATCCAGGCCATCTCGGACGTGCTGGCTGAATTTATCCAGGAAAAGGGCGGAACGATACGATACAAGACGCTCGTCGAAGAGATCCTCCTGGAGGGAGATCGCGCCGCCGGAGTCAGGCTGAAGGGAGGAGAGACGGTTCGAGCCCCGTATGTCATTTCCAACAGTGATGCACGGAGGACGTTTCTTAACATGCTCCCGGCCTCCGGTGTGCCGGAGGCTTACCGGCAGCGTCTGCAACGCGCGGAGGTGTGCGAATCCGCCTTCACCGTCTTTCTGGGTGTGGATATCCCGACCGAAGACTTGCCGATACAGGGGTGTCATCACATCTACTTCTTTCCGAACTTTCAGGGGGTGGACTGGAAAAACGATATAGACAACCCTGAGCTGTACGCTCGTTCTACGGTGGAAATCTGCGTACCTTCGCTCACAGACCCGGCGCTTGCCCCTAAAGGAAAGACCTCGATGGTGCTGCAGTGTGTGGCAACGGCCGACTACTGTAAGGAGTGGGGAACTAAGAACGGAAAGCGGACGGCTGAATATCGGCGACTCAAGAAGAAGGTAGCCCATCAGGTAATCGGGACAGCGGAGAAGCTCATCCCCGGTCTTTCCAAACGGATCGAATACATGGATGTTGCCACGCCGTTTACTATGGAGCGTTACACGATGAACAGTCGCGGTTCCTCCTCGGGTTGGTCATACCACCCACGAAAGGGATTGAATGCCGGTGTCAGTGGCATGACCGGCTTCCTCACACCTGTGAAGAACCTGTACGCGGTTGGCCACTGGACAGCGACGCCGGGCGGTGCTCCCGCAGGCTTTATTTCCGGGAAGATCGTCAGTGAGATCGTACGCCGGCGACTCGGCAGGGCCGGTGCCTGATCCATGGGGCTGGTATTCCGATCGGAATGCACCCGGCTGGTACGTGCCGCTCAGAAAGAGGCTGCAGACGAACTCAGGAGCCCCATACGCCCGCCATCTCTTGCCACCGTGCTCGGCTCTGCGCAGCGACTGGCAGGCTCCGGTTGTCTGTCGACTGCATCGAGTTCTGCACAGAGGAAATGCCGCGATTCCATTCCTTTGTGGAAGACATCTATTTCATCGCCGGGACCGGGGTGGATGCGGCGAATGAGATTAAATGACATAAAGAGATATATAATAAGGGAGTCTTGATTCTCGTGGAAGGAGAAAAAGAATGCAGCCAGGAGTAACCCTCGACAACATCCACACCTTCCGCCTTCCTTTGCCGACGTATTCCGACCTCGGCACGGCAAACGTCTATCTGCTGGGATCACACCCTGTTACCCTGATTGATGCCGCCCCGAAATTCCCCGGGTCTTTTGAGTTCATCAAGGACCAACTTCGGCAGGCAGGACATGACACTCCGGATATTGAGCGGATCCTGATTACCCATGGTCACGTGGACCATTTCGGACTCGTGGCCCGGATTCGAGAAGATGCCGGCCGGTCCATTCCCTGCTTCATTCATGCCGAAGACCGCTGGAGAGTGGGCGCCGACAAATACCGTGGCTTTTCCCGCAAGGAGGCAGACCCTCTGATGGACATGGTGGGCGTACCTGCCAAGGAGTATGAGAGAATTAAACAACAGTTCTCCTTCTTTGACGATCTCTGTGACCCCGTTACCGACGCCATTGCCATGGAAGACGGGGACATCTTCGAAGGAGAAGGATACCAGATCAGGGTCGTCCACACGCCCGGGCATACGCCGGGGAACTGTTGCTTTTATGAAACCCGGAACAAGATCCTTTTCAGTGGGGATCATATCCTGAAGAACATTACCCCCAATCCTTTGTTTGAACTGAACAAGGAGTTGATCCGCGACCCGGGCTACTTGAGTCTCAGGGC
>CAZSUQ010000593.1:0-4037 GCA_964609935.1 uncultured Thermodesulfobacteriota bacterium
GAAGCCCATGGGAAGCAGGCAGAAGGCAAGGGCGTTTCTGACGGCGTCCGACATCCCGGATTTCTATGCCAGCATCATCGAGTTCACGCTCACCTACTTCACGACCAAGGCGGAGAAGGAGGGGAACGAATCCTTTGCCCAGGAGCTGAAGAAAGCCAGGGAGGGATACAGGGAGGACTTTGAAAAGGCCGTGGAGATCGTGGAAGAGGTCTACAGCGAGGAGTTCAACGACGAGGAACTGGATGAGCTCACCGTGATCCACACCACCCCTGCCAGCAGGAAGATTCGGGAGCACACACCCGGGATCATGAAAAGCATCCTGGAGAAAATCGCCCTCAAACAGGAATAAAATTCTTCTTGCGTCTTTTTTTCTTCGCCTCCTCTGTTCATCCTGTTGTATATTGATTCCGGACAACAGGAGGTTTTTCCATGCAAGCCAGCGATCTCGACTTCTTCAAGGTGCTCTTCGAGAACCTCGACCCCCGGAAATTCCCTGAGACATTCCTTCGATTGCTCCTGCAGATACAGAACGTAGAGCGTGGGTCCCTCTGGACGAAACACGGGAATGGGTACCTGTGCATCGAGGCCCTGGGACGCCAGGCGGATACGGATACCGGCGCGGGCTCTCAACCCCTGAAGGGAACGCGCATCCCGGCGGATCGCTCGAGCGTGGTGGGATGGGTCATGGAAAACGGCCGCATGACCGTCGCGGAGGCCGGCAAGGACCCCAGGCATTTCCAGGAGATGGAAAAAGGGATGGAGATCAAGAGCACCCTGATCCTCTGCTTCCCGCTCATCCTGAAGAACGGACAGGTCTATGGGGCCGTGGAGATCATTGACACGAGCGCAGGCGGCAAACGGTTGAACCTCGACGAGGGATTCCTCGATCTCCTGCAGAGCCTCGTGGACTGCGGCTCCCTGGCCCTGGGCAACGCGCTGAACTACTCCAGGCAGCTGGAAAAGAACATCGAGCTCGAGCAGGCCCTGCAAAAGGTTCAAACGGGCGCGCCCATCATCGGCCAGAGCCGCCCCTTTCTCGAGGTGATGAAAAAGGTTCGTGAATACGCGCGTACGGATTTCCCCGTGTTGATCACCGGAGAGAGCGGAACGGGAAAGGATCTGATCGCCCTTGCGTTGCACGACCTCAGTTCCCGGAGGGATCGGCCCTTTGTGGTCCAGAACTGCAGCGCGATCCCTGAAACGCTCCTGGAAAGCGAGCTCTTCGGGTACAAGAAGGGAGCCTTTACCGGTGCAACCAGGGACAAGGTGGGTTTGCTGGAATCCGCCGACGGCGGGACGGTCTTCCTGGACGAGATCGGGGACATGTCCCCACAGCTTCAGGCCCGCATCCTGCGCGTGCTTCAGAACAGCGAGATCAAGCCCGTGGGCGAGACCAGGACCAAGACCGTGAACGTGAGGATCATCTCCGCCACGAACCGGGACCTCGGCGAGGCCATTGCAGCCAAGGCCTTCAGGGAGGATCTGTTCTACCGCATCAATGTGCTTCCCATCCACCTTCCCCCTCTCAGGGAAAGGAGAAAGGACATCCCGCTCCTGCTGAATGCCTTTCTCAGGAGGGAGTCCCACCAGCTGGGCATGGAAGCGAAGAAACTGTCCAACGAGGCGCTGCAGTGCCTGATGGACTATCCCTGGGAAGGAAACATCCGGGAGTTGCAGAATTTTGTGAAATACATGCTCAGCACGGCGGACAAAGAGATTCTCGGCCTGAACGACATCCCGGATCACTTCAGGCAGGAATCCACGGGCCGGAAGAGGCCGCCGGAGGCGTTGGCAGGAGGGGAGGAGGAGAAGGGCAGGGAAAGCGTGCCATCACCGGACACGGAACCGGCCCTGTTCCAGGGCCGCACCTGGGAAGAGATGGAAAAGGCTTACGTGGACTATCTCCTCAGAAAGAACAAATGGAACGTGAGCAAGGCCGCCCGTGACGCAGGGATCAAGCGTTCCACCTTTGATTCGAGAATGAAGAAGCTCGGCATAGCCAGGTGATACGAGAACATAAGCGGGTGATATAAGAAGACGGTTGGACCCTGTGTGCGGTTGTGCGGGCAACGATGGCAGCGTTCAGTGCACACGGGCCCAACCGTCGAGAAACCGAAGGATGGATCAGGGCGTGTACGCGTAGCCTCCCTCGCAGTTCTCCTCCAGGTAGTCCATGGTGTCCCTGTCCATGTCCATGAGCATGAAGGCCTTGGTAAAGGATCCGCTCGCATTGTAGATCACGTCGCGCACCGGCGGATCGCTCATGATGTCGCCCCTGGCAACGCCCCCTTCCAGGGTTCCGGCCACCTCGATGAAGAGGAAGCGGTCCATCCCGAAACCCGTGTCGAAGTGGTCCAGGGGCAGGGACCTTGCCGTGATCTCGCACTCGGTGAAGGTCACGGTCCCGGCCTCGCTCCCTCCCACGTAGTCTCCGCCCACACCGCCTGCCATGAGGAGAAAATCCCCGTCCGCCGGGATGTGAAAGGCTCGTCCGAGCTCAAAGTTCCTGTCGATGCCGATGTTCACGATCTCGCTTCCGTTCCTGAAGTTGACCACAGCGTAATCCCTTCCGATGATCCCGAAGTTTCTTCCGTCAATGGAATAGCTGAGATCGTCCGGACCCAGGGTGTGACGCCTCGCGTAGCCCGGGCCCGACACCTCGAACTCCACCTCGCCCACGAGCCGGTTGATCATGTGGCCCGAGGGGTCGGCCAGGTCGTCCTCGAAATTGAACATGCAGTCCGCAACATCGTCCACGGGTCCGGACGAGGCGGCCAGATCCAGGATGGCGGTTCCAGCGGTCTTGAGCAGGGCCGGCCGGATGCCGCCCACCTCTGCAGGGGCGGTATGGGTGTAGTCTCCATCCGTCAGGACATCCTTGAGCTCCGCCCCTGTGAGCGAGGGATCCACGGACAGGATGATGGCCGCGATGGAGGCCACGATAGGCGCGGCAAAGGAGTTTCCGCTCTGATAGTGGCGAAACCATCCGATGGCCGGGTTCCCGAAGCAGCACACCGGAACCCGTGTCGCCGGAGCGGCGATGTCCACGCCGGGCCCGGTGGCGGATTGTGAATAACGGGTGCCGAACGTGCTGCTGTTCACACCACCCACGGTGATGAGGTTCGTGGCCGGCAGCCCTGCCGGTGCGTCGTTTCCGCTGAGAACGAGCCGGTCATTGGATGCGGCGGCCACGAAGAGGACATCCCTCGAGCCTTCTGCCGTGAACAGGCGCATGAATGTCTGCTGCATGGCGGTCAGCCAGGGGGGTGTTCTGCCGCCGGCGTTCCTTCCATGGCTGAGGTTCACGATCCGGGCGCCCCTCTCAACGGCGATCTGCGCACCGGCAACGGCGCGGCCCATGTGAAAGAAGTTCCCTGCCTGGTGACAGTTGGCGATGAAAAGGGAGAGGCGACTGCCGAGCACGCGCAAGGCGATGCCGTTGGTCACGCCGTCACCGTTGTCCGCAGCAATGATGCCTGCCACGGCGGTCCCGTGCTTTTGCGGGTGAATGTCCATGGGGCGCGTGCCGGGGAACCCCACGTCAAGGTATTCAAAGCGGCCCGGAACGGACCGGATTTCGTCGAACTGTCCTGTTTCGAGGTCAATGCCCGAATCCACAACAGCCACCTTCACGGGATGAAGCGTGACGTGATCCATGATCTCGTCAAAGACCGGAATAGCCTGAAAGTAGTCGATCTTGGCAAAGGCGGCCCGGTCGTACCCGGTGACCTCGGTGTTGTCGTCATCGTTCTCGGCAAAGCGCTCTTCCAGCAGCTCGTTGTACGAAACCGTTTCCACACCCGCGTAACCCCTCAAGGCGTCCATGACCGTATCCAGAAGATCAATGGCCAGAGCCGGGTCCGCGTGGGGGTTTACGATCTCGAGCTGATAGATGCCCAGTCTCGGAATCTGGCCTGCCAGGGACAGGGCGGCCCAGGCAAGGTCCCGCACCATGTTCGCCAGGATGCCGCGGGCTTCTGAGGTTGTCTCATCCCAGGATCTTTCCCCATTTTCATCTCCGTTTATAATACCGGTGA
>CAZSUQ010000594.1:0-4008 GCA_964609935.1 uncultured Thermodesulfobacteriota bacterium
CCGTAGCCAATTTAATGGTCCTTTGTTCCAAGTGCAACAAGCCTGTCCGCATCGGCAAGAAGTTGCTCGAAGATGGTAAAAGGGTCCGTGTGTGTACAAAGTGTGGGGATGTCTTGGACAAGTAAGGCGCGTCCAGAGGAAAAAAACATGGCGAGAATGAAAGAAAAATACCGAAACGAAGTTCTTCCCCAGATGAAAAAGGAATTCCAGCACAAGAACGATTTCGATGTGCCCCGCGTTGAAAAGGTTGTGATCAACATGGGACTCGGCGAAGCCATTCAGAATATCAAGGTGATCGATCATGCCGTGGAAGAACTCTCAATCATCACCGGTCAGCGCCCGATCGTCAAGCGTGCGAGGAAATCGGTTTCAAACTTCAAGCTTCGCGAGGGCATGCCCATCGGGTGTTCGGTCACGTTGAGACGGAAACGCATGTACGAGTTTCTGGACCGCTTGATGAACATCGCCCTCCCCCGTGTCAGGGACTTTCGTGGCGTTTCTGCAAAGTCCTTTGACGGCAGGGGCAATTACACCCTCGGCATCAGGGAGCAGATCATTTTCCCGGAAATCAACTATGACAAAATCGATAAGATCAGGGGCATGAACATCACCATCGTCACCACGGCCAAAACCGACGAAGAAGCGCTGGCATTGCTCAAACAGCTTGGTATGCCATTTCGAAACTAACGATCCGTTTCACACGAACAGGAGGTCGATTTTTTGGCACGAAAAGCGAAACTCTTGGGGTATGCAAGGAAGCCGAAATTCAAGGTCCGGGAGCGAAACCGCTGTGAGATATGCGGTCGGCCTCGAGGATACTACCGTCGGTTTCGTATCTGTAGAATCTGTTTGCGAAACCTTGCCCTTCGTGGCGATCTCCCGGGGATGACGAAATCCAGCTGGTAAAAACCGGGATCAGGCAATCCATTTCCGCATGCGGAAGCGCATACAAATAAAAGGAAGAAACGATGAGTTTTACGGACCCTTTGGCAGACATGTTGACCAGGATTCGTAACGCCATTCACGCCAAGTTCGATGTGGTGGACATTCCCTCATCGAAAATAAAAGCGGGAATCGCCGGCATCCTCAAGCAAGAGGGGTACATCCTGGACTACGAAATCCTTCCGGACGACAAGCAGCAGGTGTTACGTATCCGCTTGAAATACCTTGAAGACAAGACGAACGCTATCGAAAAAATCAAGCGTGTCAGCAAGCCAAGTCTCCGGGTCTACGTAAAAAAAGAAGAGATTTTGCCAGTGCGACGCCATGCCGGCATGACCATTCTTTCCACCACACATGGGCTCCTTACGGATCGGGATGCCCGGTATCGCGGTGTGGGTGGAGAGGTTCTTTGCGAGGTCTGGTGAGCGTACCATTCACCAAGGACACGAGACATCCTGAAGCAAACGTTCAGGCTAGAGGAAAAGGAAGATGTCGCGGATCGGGAAAATGAACGTGCCCATCCCTGAAGGGGTCACCGCCAAGCAGGAGGGGGCAAACATCGTGGTCAAGGGTCCGAAAGGACAGCTGTCACAAACGATTCATCCCTCTCTCTCCGTTCGAATCGACAAGGAAGGGATTCGTGTGGAAAAACAGGCCGAAACACGAAAGGTCGACGCGCTGAGCGGGATGTTGCGCAGCCTGATCGCCAACATGGTTCAGGGAGTCCACGAAGGGTTTCGCCGCGAACTGGAGATCGTCGGCGTTGGTTATCGTGCGGAGCTGGCTGGAAAGGAGCTCGTTTTTCAGCTGGGCTATTCGCATCGAATTCATTTTCCATTGCCCGATGGAATTACCGCGGAACTGCCGAAACCGACCCAGATCGTTCTACAAGGAATCGATAAATTTCAGCTTGGACAGACCGCTGCCAACATTCGAAGCCTTCGCAAGCCGGAACCATACAAAGGCAAGGGCATCCGGTACGTAGGCGAATCCATACGCCGAAAAGTGGGCAAAGCGGGAGCCAAGTAGAAAAGTAAAGGACGGAAACTCGATGGGGAAGACGAATCCGAAAGTGACTGCCAGGATACGCAGGAAGAAGCGTTTTCACAAAAAGGCCCGAGGCACCATGGAGAGGCCACGCCTTTGTGTGTTCCGCAGCAACAAGCACATTTTTGCCCAGATCATCGATGACCAGAAGGCCGCAACGCTCGCTGCCGCTTCCACGCTAAGCCGTGAATTGTCCGGAGCCGCTGAAAAGCCCGGAACCATTGCAGCAGCACACCTTGTGGGCGAGTTGATCGCAAAGAAGGCAATTGAGAAGAACATTCGCAAGGTCGTTTTTGACCGAAACGGCTTTATTTTCCATGGCCGGGTCAAGGCGGTCGCTGAAGCGGCAAGAGAGACCGGTCTGGAATTCTAACTTCTTTCCCTGATGTCGAAGAGGAGTATACGGTTTGGCAGAGATTTCCTACTCGATCGAAGATGAATTTGTCGACAAGATCATCCACATCAACCGTGTTGCCAAGGTCGTGAAGGGAGGGCGACGGTTCAGCTTCAATGCCGTGGTCGTCGTCGGGAACCGGAACGGTCGCGTTGGCGTGGGTCTCGGCAAGGCAAACGAGGTGCCGGATGCCATTCGGAAAGCGATCGAAAAGGCACGAAAAAATCTCATCGACGTGCCGATACTGCACAACACCATCCCTTACCGTGTCGTGGGACGATTCGGTTCGGGCAGGGTTCTCATCAAGCCTTCTGCCGAAGGAACCGGCATCATCGCCGGCGGTGCTGTCCGAGCCATCATGGAAGCTGCCGGCATTCGAAATGTATCCACCAAATGCCTCGGTTCGAGAAATCCCCACAATCTCACCAAGGCAACGCTGGACGGATTGATGCAATTGAAATCCCCGAAAGCGGTTGCACAGAAACGAGGTAAAGCGGAACAGGACGTCTATCCGAAACGCTTTCTCGAGGAAACCTGAAACCATTGATCGCCTCGCCTCGAGGTGCATCCCGGGAAACGATCATGGCAAAGGAAAAAACCATTGTCGTCACGTTGAAACGCAGCGGCATCGGAAAGCCGAAAACACAGCGAGATACCCTCCGGGGACTCGGGTTGACCCGCCTCCACAAACAGGTGGTCGTCGAGGATACACCGGCCATCCGGGGCATGCTGTCCAAGGTGATCCACCTGATTGACGTGAAGACCGTATGATTCAAACCATGAGGGAACAGTCGTTATGGGTATTCTCAGCCAACTGAAGCCACCTCCCGGCAGCAGAAAGAAACCAAGGCGCGTGGGCCGAGGCCCCGGCTCCGGGCATGGGAAAACCTGTGGCAAAGGACACAAGGGTCAGAAGGCCCGTAGCGGAGCAAAGATCCCCCCCAGCTTTGAAGGCGGTCAGATGCCCTTGAATCGCCGTCTGCCAAAAAGGGGATTCTTCAACGATTTTCGAAAACAAATCGCTGTTCTCAACCTCAGCGATTTGGAACGCATGGCTACGGAATCGAACAGCATTGACGTGCAGGCCTTGATCGAGGAGGGACGTATCAAGAAAGCCCGAGACGGCGTCAAGATCCTGGGCAAAGGCCAGTTGTCACGTTCGATCACCGTTCGTGCGCATGCTTTCAGCGAATCGGCTAGGAAGAAGATTCTCGAGGCCGGCGGCAAGATTGAGGAGATTGTCTGAGTTGATTTCAGGAATCCAAAACATCAGCAAGATCCCTGAGCTCCGCAATCGCATCCTTTTTACCCTTGCGATGCTGGCCATCTATCGAATCGGTGTCTACGTGCCGACGCCGGGGGTCGACGGAGCCGCCCTCGCCTCTTTCTTCGAGGCACAGGCAAAGGGGGGGTCACTTCTCGGGCTCATCGATATGTTTGCCGGCGGTGCGCTCAGCCGTTTGAGCATTCTTGCACTCGGGATCATGCCTTACATCAGTGCTTCCATCATCATCCAGCTCTTGACCGTCGTCATCCCGGCCTTGGAGCGCCTTTCCAAGGAAGGAGAGGCCGAACGAAAAAAGATCACGCAGTACACGAGATACCGAACCGTCTATCAGAGCATG
>CAZSUQ010000595.1:0-4003 GCA_964609935.1 uncultured Thermodesulfobacteriota bacterium
GTTTCGAGCCGTCCAGTCCCGTTTTGAACTCTACGGTGTTCGTGAAGCGTGTGAAAAGAGCTGAATGACCTCAAAATTATCAGGAATTATTCTTGATAAATGGATGTCGTTATTCCTTCCGGATCCCATCTGAGCTTAAGGTCAAGAGGTAAAACAGCATGCAGAAAAGAGTGATTCTTCTGGTTTTCATGTCTTTGCTGTTGATGTTGAACGTCACAGCTCATGCGGACAGCGGGTTGATGAAGAGAGCTCAGAGGATGTTCAAGCCGATCCCGACCCAGCCCCCAAAATTAGACAACAATCCCATTACCCCGGTAAAAGTGAAACTTGGGAAAACACTCTTCTTCGATCCCCGGCTTTCCGCGAGTGCGCTGATCAGCTGCAACACCTGCCACAACATTGGAATGGGCGGTGATGACTACCAGGAGACGTCCATTGGACACGGATGGCAGAAGGGCCCTAGAAATGCCCCCACCGTGTTCAACGCGGTCTTCAACATTGCACAGTTCTGGGACGGGAGAGCGAAGGACTTGAGGGAGCAGGCAAAAGGGCCGGTACAGGCAGCCGTGGAGATGAACAACAAGCCTGAACAGGTCATTCGGACGCTCAAGAGCATGCCCGGGTACGCAAGGATGTTCAAAGAAGCATTCCCCGGGGAGAAGGATCCGCTCACCTTTGACAACATGGCAAAAGCCATCGAGGTGTTCGAAGCCACCCTGCTCACACCGGACTCCCGGTTCGACCGGTACCTCAATGGAGACAGCAAGGCACTCACAAAGGAAGAGCAGGAAGGGTTGCGGCTGTTTGTGAACCGGGGATGCGCTGCCTGTCACAGTGGAATCAACATGGGTGGAACCGGCCACTTCCCGTTCGGGGTGGTTGAAAAACCGGCCGAGGAGATCACCGCCGGAGATGTGGGAAGGTTCAAGGTGACCGGGTTGAAGTTCGACCAGTACGTGTTCAAGTCACCCTCCCTTCGGAACCTGGAGCTTACACCCCCCTATTTCCATTCCGGCAAGGTCTGGAGCATGAGCGAGGCCGTGGCGATCATGGGCTCGGCGCAGCTCGGGATTTCGCTCACAGAGGAGGAATCAGGAAAGATCACCACATTCTTGAAGAGCACCACCGGCGTGCCGCCGAGTATCGAATATCCGATATTGCCCGTCTCTACGGAAGATACACCAAAACCGGTCGTTGAATATCTAACCCAGAGCAAAACCAAGAAAGGAAAGGAGTAACGGCATGAGCAAGACAGAGGAAAACCTGAAGGCTGCATTCGCAGGAGAGTCACAGGCCAGGAACAAATACACCTACTTTGCGGGAGTGGCCAGGAAAGAAGGCTACCTCTACATTGCGAAGATTTTCGAAGAGACCGCGAACAATGAGAAGATCCATGCGAAGGAGGAGTTCAAACTCCTGAACGGTATCGGAGATACCGTGGCCAACCTCAAGGCGGCCATCGAGGGAGAGGACTACGAAACAACCACCATGTACCCTGACTTTGAAAAGGACGCCGAAGAGGAAGGGAACAAGGCCGCCGCGGTCCTGTTTGCCCAGATCGGCAAGATCGAGGCCCATCACCGGGACCGCTACAAGAAGCTGCTGGAGATGGTGGAGGCAGGCACCGTGTTCAAAAGAGAGCAGCCCATCAAGTGGAAGTGCAGCGTTTGCGGTTACGTGGTAGACGGAAAAGAGCCGCCCCCGAAATGCCCGGGCTGCCAGCATCCCAAGGAGCACTACGAGCCGGCAAACCTGGATATCTAATCTTGCATTAAGAGAGCGCCTTCATGGAGGCGGTTGTGGCCCGGTACATCTGCGGGATCTGCGGGTATATCTATTCCGAAGAGACGGAAAGGGTGAAGTGGGCGGATCTCGCGGATGACTGGGCCTGCCCCGTGTGCGGGGCAAGCAAGGAAAACTTCAAGCCTGTTGAAGAAGAACCTCGTGTGTCCCCTGGCCCGGACACCGGGGCCGCCGGGCCTCCCTCAGCATTCCGCAGTGTAGCGGATGTCATTGTTGAAACCCTGACAAACTGGGACGTGCATGCATTCTTCGGGATGGTGGGGCACTCCAACCTCGGCCTGGCGGACGCTGTCCGGAAACAGGTGGCAGCCGGCGACGCAAGCTTCGTTGGTGTTCGCCACGAGGGAGCCGCCTCCTTCGCCGCATCTGCTTACGGAAAGCTCACCAATCGTTTGTCAGCTTGCCTTTCCATTGCCGGACCCGGTGCCACAAACCTGCTGACCGGACTGTGGGATGCCAATGTGGACCGTTCGCCTGTACTGGCACTCACAGGCCAGGTGGAGACACAGGTTCTCGGGCCGGGAGCCTTCCAGGAGGTGGACCTCCAGGCCGCGTACGGCCGGGTTGCTCAATGGAGCCAGTCCGTTCTACCAACAAGCAAACACGCTGAACTCGCGAACCTCGCCTGCAAGAACGCCCTGCTGAACCGCGGGGTCTCTCATATGATCTTTCCCGACGAAGTCCAGGGCCTTCCGTCACCTGAAGAAGAGACGGCAGGAAGTCCTGAGGGCAGACTGACACCCCGTACCATTTCACCGCCCCGGGAATCGCTGGAAAAGGCGGTGGAATGGCTCCGAAAATCCAGGCGGCCTGTCATCATCGTGGGCTACGGTGCGCGGTTCAACATGGACGGGATCCTGGACCTTGCCGAGTTGCTCCGTTGTCCGGTGATTACCACGTTCAAGGGAAAGGGGTTGATTCCCGACAGCCATCCTTTGGGCTGTGGCGTGCTGGGACGCAGCGGGACGCCTGTTTCTTCTTCCCTCGTCAACGAGTCTGATTGCCTGCTTGCTTTTGGAATGAGCTTCAGTGCCCACACGGGAGTCCGGCCTGACAAGCCCATCATCCAGGTGGACTTCGACCCGATGATCCTCGGCAAGTTTCATTCCGTGAAAGTGCCCGTGTGGGGAGAGATCGGTGTGACGGCTTCGTTGTTGCAGGAAGGCCTGAAAGACCGGAACAATGGGTTGGATCAACGTCCGATGATTACCGAGCACTGGAAGAACTGGCGTAAAGAAAAGGAGCGACGCCGAACCAGGTCAGACGGCAGGGTCATCGACTCGGCAACCATCTTCGAGGCCATGAGCCGCCAGGTTCCTGAAGATGCCATCATTGCCGTGGATGTGGGGGACAATGCGTATTCGTTCGGTCGCTACTTCGAGTGTGTCCGGCAGTCCGTTCTCATGTCCGGCTATCTGGGGTCCATCGGATATGCCCTCCCTGCGGCCATGGGTGCCTGGATGGCCACACAGGAAGACGATCCCCGATTTCACGGGCGAAAGGTACTGGCGGTTTGTGGCGACGGGGGGTTTGCCCAGTACATGGCCGAGCTTACAACGATCGTGAAATACGGCATGAACATCACAACGATTCTTCTGAATAACCACGAGCTCGGAAAGATCACCAAGGAACAGCGAGAAGGAAAATGGGACGTCTGGCAGACCTCGCTCCACAACCCGGATTTTGCGAAGTTTGCCACCCTGTGTGGGGCCCTCGGCATTCGTGTAGAGAGGAAGAACGACCTCGAGGACGCACTGACCAGGGCGCTGGAGCATAACGGGCCCAGCCTGGTGGAAATCCTTTCCGACCCGGAGCTTATCTGACGATAAGGAATAAGATTATGGCAAGCTACAAGTGCCGGGTATGCGACTATGTTTATTCGGAAGAAAATGAGGCGGTGAGGTGGGAGGCTCTGCCCGCGGACTGGGTCTGCCCGGTTTGCGGGTCAGGCAAGGATTTCTACGAACCGCTCCAGGGAGCCGCCGGAGCGGATCCTGTTCAGGCATCACCCCCAACGGAAAAGAGCGCTGACGCGGTAAAGGATCGACCGACCTGGAGGTGCTCCATCTGCGGCCATGAGGTCGCGGGCAAGGAACCGCCCTCGCACTGTCCTGTTTGCGCTTCTTCCTCGGACCAGTTTGAGCGGATCGAACAAGGCCGTCCTTCAGAAGGAACGGATTCCGAGGAAGCAGCCCCCTCC
>CAZSUQ010000596.1:0-3998 GCA_964609935.1 uncultured Thermodesulfobacteriota bacterium
ACTCCCTCTTCTGTAGGATTCCTCGTCGAGGGGTGGAGATTCGTTGGAAAGTGATTTCTTCAATTTTTCCGGGGAGTTCGGATCCCTCCTTTCCTGACATGCAAGAGGAAGATCTGGAGCTATTACAGTCTTTTGCTTTCTTCATCGATAGATCGAAGGGTTTTCTTGAATCCTGAGCAACTGTTGATTAGCATTGAATAAGCATTATTTCAACAAGGTCAAGGGGGGATCGTCTTTGTGAGCCCGCTCGGTGGAAGCCGTTCAAAAAGAACACCGGTCCCGGTTTCTCGAAAGCCGAGGGCCCGAGTGATCTACGCAGACAGCGAAAAAAACGCGGACATGCTGTACGCCTCAGGTGTTTTTGTTCCGGATCCTTTTCTTTTTGTCGTGTTCAGGAAAAAGACATATCTCCTGGTGAACGCCATGGAGTACGCCCGGGTCAGGCGGGAATCCCGGGCGGATCGCGTGTTCTCTCATGCAGAGGTCCTGGCGGAAAGGGATGGCAAAAGAGCCAGGGGGAAGGCGGCGGATTTTGTGGAGCTGTGTATGGCTCTTTTCCACAAGTTGAACATCGGGCGGATCGAGGTGCCCGCTTCCTTTCCCCTGGGACTGGCTGACAGGCTCCGGTCGAGCGGGATCCAGGTGCAATCCGTTGCGGACCCTTTTTTCCCGGGGCGTGCCGTCAAGGACGAACGGGAGAGGGGGTTGATCCGCAAATCCCAGCAGGCGGCGGAACACGGCATGAGGGCAGCGGTGGAGGCCCTGAAGCGGGCCCGGGTGAAATCCGTGAGAACCCGGGATCTTTTTCTGGGCCCGGAAAGGTTGACCTCGGACAGGATGCGCTGCCTGATTCAGCAGGCGGTCCTCGAAAAACAGAGCGTGGCCATGCACACCATCGTCGCCTGCGGCCGTCAGGGGGTGGATCCGCACCAGCGGGGCAGGGGTCCCCTGCGGGCCGGTCAGCCGATCATCATCGATATCTTTCCCCGTTCCGAGGTCTCGGGGTACCACGGAGATATGACCCGGACTTTTGTCAAGGGGACGGCTTCCGATCGGGTGAAAAAGATGTATGGTGCCGTTCGGGCGGCGCAGGAGTTCGCCTTCTCGACCATTCGGCCCGGGATCGAATCGAGAACCGTTCATCGCGGAATCATGAAGCTTTTTCGATCCAGAGGGTTCTCCACCCGGGAAGAAAACGGGAGGATGGTTGGGTTCATTCATGGAACAGGGCACGGTCTGGGTCTGGACATCCACGAGTACCCCTCCATCGGGGAACGGTCCTGCCGGCTGGCCAGAGGACATGTGGTCACCGTGGAGCCCGGCCTGTATTACCCTGATGTGGGTGGCGTCAGGCTCGAAGATGTGGTCTGGATCGACGTGGATGGTGCCAGAAATCTGACGAAATTTCCGAAAGTTCTTGAAATTCCTTAAGGGCTGTACAGGCCCCCTAACTCGAACCATTCAAGGAGCGGAGCAGATGGGAAACAAAAAAACTGTGGACAATCTGAAAACAACGTATGCAGGTGAATCCAAAGCCATCGTCCGAAACCGGCTGTTTGCGGACATTGCCGATACAGAAGGTTATGCACAGATAGGAAGGTTGTTCCGAGCCGTGGCCGAGGCTGAATGTGTTCATGCCAAGAATGCCCTTGAAATGCTTGGCGATATGAAAGGAACGGAAGAGAACCTCCGCCTTGCCTTTGAAAACGAGATTCGTGCAAAAAATGAATATTACCCGGAATTTATCCGGGATGCTGAATCGGAAGAGAACAACAAGGCCTCCCTGATGTTCAGCCGGGCGAGAGATGTGGAGGAGCGCCACGGTCAGTTGTACAGAAGCGCACTGGACTCCATGGTGAAGGAAGAACTCATGGTGTACCATATCTGCCAGGTGTGCGGATATGTTGCAGAAAATACCGCCCCCGACTCCTGCCCGATCTGCATGGCGACTAGGGAGCACTTCAAGGAAGTCGTTTAGCAGGCTGGTGACAATTCCGCGTCGACGTTACAAGGGTGCGGAATTGGATGCGACACCCGAAGGGTCGTCGCACCTTCAAGGCGAGGCGCGCGGTCGCGCCGAGTCACAATTCCTCAGCAACATTCCATCGAGGAGGAATTGGACGCATCCGCAGGATGCGCCCGTAGGGCGAAGCGCGTAGTCGCGCTGAGTCAAAAAGGCTCATCTGCTGCGTTCCACTTATCCCTCGTCACAAATCTTCCGTTGCGACACCCTGGAGAAGATTTGGACGCGTGACCCGCAGGGCTGACGCGCCCGGCAGGGCGAGGGCCGCGGAAGGCCCGAGTCCATCAACGTACTTTCAAAGTACGCCTCAATCCTCGGGATTGCGTGCGCCTTGCATCTAAACCTTTTTGATCAGCCTGCTTAAATGGTTTTTTTCTTTGGCCTGTTAAAGGGATAGTTCTCGGAATGCTTCAGGGGTTCTGCACCCTCCCTCCGGAGGAACCTCTCCTCGTACTGCAATCCTGAGAAAACCTTCCTGACGAGATTATCTGCCTTGAGTACGGCTCTGTGAGGAGAGGCCCGTGTCGGATCTTTTCCAGGCCGAGGTTCCTCCCGAAGTGATTTACGATTCCTTCCTGGATGGATTTTCCTCCGGCTTTGCTCCCAAAGAAACCGTTCTCCTGTCCTGACGAATACGCGGTTCCAGATAATCTGGGACCAATCTGGGGCGGAGATTTCTTTCCCGAGTGGGCCAAAAGGGAACGCTAAGGCAGCAGTGAGTGAACCAAGATGGAACACCAGGTGCATGTAAAATGACGCACTAAAGAAATAAAACTTATAAATACAAATATTTAAACACAGCCCGGGCTGCGGCATGTTAAATGCATACCTAAAAGGTCATTAAATATCGATTTCGTGAAAACTTCATGCGGATTGAGTGAGTGAAAAGCCGGTCCGATCAGCGCGGAGGATACAATGAACGAATCCAGAAACGATCTATATTGTGAGGAAATTTCCCATAACAGTAAATCCTGGCAGGACTTGTCTTCAGAGGAAAAGGAGAGGAAAGGTCGGGAAGATGAGAAGTTCTTGATTTCCTTGATCAAAGGCCAGGATTCTGCCGGATTGAGGGTGCTTATCGGCAAGTATCATGAGAAGCTGTTTGCCGTGGCCAACCGGATATGCAACAACCCGGCGGATTCTGAAGAGGTGCTTCAGGACGTGTACATGATCGCAATGAAAAAGATCGATAAATTCCAGGAGAGATCAACGCTTTCAACCTGGCTGTACCGGATCACGGTGAACGCAGCGCTCATGAAGTTGAGGAGTCAGCGTTTCAGCAAATTCACCGTGAACTTTGAAAACCTTGCATCCGTACAGACGGATGATGACAATATGTTCCGTTTTGACGAGGATGCGAGACTCCCGGACGACACTCTCCTGACACGTGAGCTGTACGATCAGATTCAGGATTCGGTGGAAACCCTCCCGGAGATCTACCAGAATGTATTTTTCCTCCGTGATATTCAGGGGTTTTCCATCAAGGAGACGAGTGAGATGCTGGAGACGACTCCTGCTGCCATCAAATCCAGGCTCCATCGAAGCCGATTTTTTCTTCAGGAGAGGCTCAAGCCGTACATTTCCGAAAACTGATCGTTTCTCATGGAAATCAGAAAAAAGCCGGGAAAGGAGTATCTTCCCGGCTTTTTTTCTGAGGGAATATGTGGGTTCCGGCAGGAGTGCTCAACATGGCAGGGGAGAAATGTTCCATATTTGAACGGTTTTAGAATTCTAATCATTTTTTAAAAATCATGTTTCCCTGTCCTCGTTGAAAAAACAAAGGCGAATCCTCCTTACGGAAGATTCGCCTTTAACGTTGTCAGGCAAGAGTGCCGGAAGCGCTAGTTGATCACGCTTTCCTGTTTCATTTCAGACAGTTTTACACGGATCAACTTGAAATCAACGCCGAGCCATGCGCAAATGTTCAGAAAGGAATAGAGATAGTTCGTGTCTTCGTCGTAAAACCACTCTTCCG
>CAZSUQ010000597.1:0-3996 GCA_964609935.1 uncultured Thermodesulfobacteriota bacterium
TTTGAAGGAATTGCGAGTAGCTTTTCAGCATTCCTCCCGCATAATCCAGGATAAACCAGATCCGAATTTTAGACCACTTATTTATTTTGGTTTGGCTCTTTTGTCAATAAGGTTCCCGTTTTTTTTGATGGAATCCGCCAGACTCCTGTGGTCCACAAGGGTCAGATGGACCTTCACACGGAGGGCGTCACGAAGCCTTTCCGTGAGGGTGGACCTCAGGGCGAACAGCTTTTTCATCTCATCGTCGAACTGTTTTTCCCACATCTCAAGCCTGATCTCGAGACGGTCCTCGCCGTGTTCCCGTTCCACGTTCACCTGATAGCAGGGATCACCATCATAGATCTCGGCCAGGGTGTCACGAATCCTTGAAAGCGACACCAGGATGCCGTTCACCCTCACGGTGTCGGGCTCCTTTGCCTGCAGCCGGGTCATGCGCACCGAGGTTCTTCCGCAAGGGCAGGGATCCGGATCGAGACTCGTCAGGTCTCCGGTACGGAATCGGATCAGGGGATAGGCCTCCCGTGTGATCGAGGTAAGCACCAGTTCCCCTTCTTCTCCGTAAGAGAGCGTATCCCCTGTCTCCGGGTTGATGATCTCTGCCAGGAAGTGATCCTCGGCGAGGTGGAGCCCGTTCTTTTCCGAGCACTCATGGGCGATGCCCGGGCCCAGGATCTCGGGAACCGCGTAATGGTCAAAGGCATCCAGGAGAAGCCCCTGCTCGAGATCCTTGCGGATTTCCTCTTCCCATGCCTCGCCGCCGAAGACCCCGATGCGCAGACAGAGCTCCTTGGGGTCCACCTTCATCTCCCTCAGCAAGGAAAGGAGGTAGAGGGCAAAGGAGGGGGAACAGACGAGCACCGTGGTGCGGTAGTCGCGCATGATCAGAATCTGCTTGGCCGCCTCCACCGCAGAACCCGGGATCACGGACGCGCCGATCCGCTCAGCTCCGTAATGGAGCCCGAGTCCCCGGTTGAGCATGCCGTAGCCAAAGCTGATCTGGACCACATCGTCCTGGTTGACGCCGCATCCGTGAAGCACGCGGGTAGCCAGGTCGCTCCAGTGATCCAGGTCGTTCCGGGTGTACCCCACCACGATCGGCTTCCCTGTCCAGCCCGGAACCGAGTGGATGCGCACCACCTCCCTCAAGGGGACGGCAAACATGCCGTAGGGATAGTTTGCCATCAGGGTTTCCCGGGTTGTGAACGGAAGCCGGGCGAGGTCGTCCACCCCCTCCAGGTCTTCCGGCAGGAGACCAAGGTCATCGAAACACTTCCGGTAATAGGTGACGTGCCGGTAGACGCGGTTCAGGGTGGACTGAAGGCGCTCCCACTGAAGCTGCCGGAGTTCCGCCTCTTCCATGGATTCACTTTTTTTGTCCCACATCCTTTGATCACTCCATCCGAATCCTCAAGGTTCCCAGATCTCGCCTTTTCCCTTGCCCAGGTAGGCCCTCTGGACATCCTTGTTCTTGACCAGTTCCTCCGCCGGGCCCTGGACCGTGATGGAACCGGTTTCCATCACGTAACAGCGGTCCGAAACCTTGAAGGCCGCTGCTGCATTCTGTTCCACCAGGAGAATGGTTGTCCCTTCTTCGCGCAGGAGAGAAAGCTTTCGAAAGATTTCCTGGATGATGATGGGTGCCAGGCCCATGCTGGGCTCGTCCAGGAGAAGGAGTCGTGGGCGAGCCATCAAGGCCCGTCCGATGGCCAGCATCTGCTGTTCCCCTCCGCTCAGGGTCCCGGCCTTCTGCCGTTGTCTTTCCTCCAGGATGCGAAAGAGCCGGAACACGTTGTGCAGGTCCTCTTCTCGTTGCTTGCGGCTGAGCCTTCGATAACGGGGATAGGCTCCGAGCATCAGGTTGTCGCGAACGCTCAAATCACTGAAAACCTGCCTCCCTTCCGGCACCTGGCTGATGCCCAGGGAGACGATCTTTTCCGTGGGAAGCCCGTTGATCGGTTTTCCGTTGAACTCGATCTTCCCCTTCCTGGTGGGCAGCAGGCCTGAAAGGGTGAGCAGGAGAGTGGTTTTACCGGCTCCGTTCGCACCGATCAGGGATACGATCTCACCTGGATCCACGTGGAGGGAAACGCCTCGAAGCGCGTGGATCTCATCGTAATAGGTGTGAATGTTCTGGACGCGCAACAGCAAACGATGCTTCCCTTCCTGGCAGACTGCTTAATAAGCCCCATTCAACAGGCCGCTAGGGCCATGACCGTCACTGGATGCCTTCTCCCAGGTAGGCGGTGATGACCTCCGGGTCGTCCTGCACCTCCCTTGGGGTCCCCTCGCAGATCTTCCTTCCGTTGTGGAGGACCAGGATCCGGTCCGAGATCTCCATGACCAGGTCCATGTCGTGCTCGACGAGAAGAACCGTTATGCCCCTCTCGCGTATCTTCAGGATCATGTGGGAGAGTTCCTCCGTTTCCCGGGGATTCAGGCCGGCAGCCGGTTCATCCAGCAGAATCACCCTTGGCTGGGTCGCAAGGGTCCTGGCGATCTCCAGAAGCCTCTGCTTCCCAAAGGGAAGGCTGGAGGAAGGCAGGCCGGCAAGGTCCTCCAGGCCCATGAAGCGGAGCTCGTCCACGGCATGCTTCCGGATCTCCTTCTCCTCTCTTCGGGCCCCTCCGGACCGGAACAGGGCTCTCAACAGTCCTGCGTGCGTTCTGCAGTGCCGTCCCACCATGGTGTTTTCCACCACGGACATGTTGCCGAAGAGCTTCACGTTCTGAAAGGTCCTTCCCACGCCCCTGGCCGCAATGTCGTGCATCTTCCGGCCGGTGATCGGCTTTCCTTCCAGCTGAATGGCCCCGCCGTTCGGCTCGTAGATCCCTGACAGGATGTTGAACAGGGTGGTCTTTCCGGCGCCGTTCGGCCCGATGATGCCGAGGATTTCCCCTTCAACAACGTGGAAGGAGACCTCTTCGAGGACAAGGAGCCCCCCGAACTGTTTCCGCAATCCTTCCACCGTGAGCAGGGTTTTCATTTACGAGCCTTCCGGGGTTGAACGAAAGCCGACCAGTCTCTCCCAGAGCCTTCCAAGCAGGCGCTGTCCGCTCCTTGCGATCCCTTCCGGCATGAAGAGAACGGCCAGGATGAGGATCAGACCGTAGACAAGGATGTCGTAGTCCTCGAGGAAGACCAGCATCTGGGGAAGCATGGTGAGGATGCCGGCCCCAAGGACCGACCCCCAGATCGTGGCCATGCCTCCGATGACCACCATGGTGACCAGCTGAATCGAGTAATGGAACCCACAGGACGCAGGGGCGATGAAGCCGAGGTAGTGCACGTAGAGGCCTCCCCCCAGGGAGGCCATCACGGCGCTGAGGACAAAGATCTGCAACTTGACCTTGCTGGCGTCTACGCCCAGGGTGTTTGCAGCGGTCTCGGATCCGTGGATGGCCCTCAGCGCGCGGCCCGTGCGCGAATCCACAAGGTTGTGGGCGATCACGATACAGCAGAGAACCACAAACCACACGACGTAGTAATACCGCGTTCCGGGCGTGTAAAGGGGAAGGGATCCCACCGAGAGCCGCTCCACGTGGGACAGCCCGGAGGGCCCTCCGGTCAATTCCCCCCACTCCACAAGCATGTGTTCAACGATCAGCCCGAAGCCGAGTGTGGCCATGGCCAGATAGTTGCCCTTGAGCTTCAGGATCGGCTTCCCGATGAGGTAGGCAATCCCGCCCGTGATGCACATGCCGGCAGGAAGGGCGAGCCAGGGAGACAGGCCCAGGCGGATGTTCAGGATTCCGGCCCCGTATGCCCCGCAGGCAAAAAACGCGGCATGGCCCAGGGAGATCTGCCCTGCGTAGCCCATGAGCAGGTTCAGGCCGATGACCAGAATGATGTTGATGCCCATGAAGATCAGGACGGTCGTGTAGTATTCGTTCCTCAGAACGAGCGGCAGGATTCCCACCAGAAGGGCAAAAAGGGTGAGCGGCTGGGTCTTTTGCAGGCCGCCGGGTCCCCCTGTTTTCTTTTCGTCCGCCAAGAGGC
>CAZSUQ010000598.1:0-3994 GCA_964609935.1 uncultured Thermodesulfobacteriota bacterium
CACCTCAACCCCATCTTCAAGGAGGAGTCGGAATTTGTCATCTGCAACAATGCCTCTCCCCTGGACACCGACCCGGAAACGACCTATCGCACCACCCCGGAACTGCTCGACGCACTACAGGGGAGGGAGGTCCTGACCCCACCACACCACACCGCTTCAGCACTCTTTATCAGTGCGGCAGGCATGGACTGGGAGCACTACGACGCGGAGTTCATGCCCCTGGTGGAGATCTCTTCCACTCATGGTTCCAGCGAGTACATGGATGCGCCCCCTCAAAGGCACGGCCCGTCCCTGCAGGAGCGCACCGTACAGCATGCGCTGGGTCCCCTGGGGCTCAAGTTCGGGATCTACTGCTCCTCGGATGCACATGTGTTTCACATGGGCAGCCTGATCAGGGACCCGGTTGATTACGATCCACGTTGCGGGCAGAGGTGGGGCGGGCACCTCATGTGCCTGTATGCAGCGGAACTCACCCGGGACGCCCTGTGGGACACCATGAAGAATACTCGCCAGATGTACGGAACCACAGGGGAAAGGATCCTGCTGGAATTTCACATCGACGGGAACACGATGGGTGCGGAGATCGTAAAATCATCCCCACCCGAACTCCATGTTACGGTGGGCGGCACGAAAAACCTCGAAAAGGTTGAAGTCATCAAGTACAGCAGAAATGATGGCTGGGAAACCATCCACACGGAAGAACCCTCTGCGAGGATATGCGAGCTTGCCTTCACGGACAGCGTTTTCTCCGAGGACAGCCTCTATTACATCCGCGTAACACAGGTCCGGAACAGAGAACTTGCCTGGTCGAGCCCTATCTGGGTGAACAGGGGATAACCTGACATCCGAGTCAAGAAATTAATTTCCAGTCAAGGAAATTAATTTTGAAATTAACTTGTTTTGATACTTCGTATAACAGAAAATATATATATGGTGCAAATGGATTCGCTTTCCAAGGGAGTGTCCGGCTGAAGCGGGCAAGACTCAGGAATGAAGAATCTTCCGGAATACCATGCCTCAATTTCACAGTTGGCACCGTTTCCAGAATATTGCTGTATTCACTGCGTGCTCAACCCGATTGCGGTTGAGTAGGGTTGAGTAGACTTCTAAAACAACTCGTAAGGAGGCAACGATGAAGACGATGTATTTTATTTCTACGCTTTGTGCGCTCCTTGTCCTGTTTGCAACCGGGAGTGCCCTGGCACAGATCGTTCCCGGCTGTGCTCGAGCCGACGACGAGACGACCCGGGTCGAAACGGCACGGGCGCTTCTCGAGGCTAACGCCGGCAACTACCAATCGGTTATCAACTACTGGGCCGAGGATGTTGAACACAAAGAGCCCGTACTCACCAACAACGGCCGCCAGGAAATGTTGGACTACCTGGATGGCTATTACAGCGGTTCGATATACGGATGGCCCGATGACAGGGTCGTGACCATCAAGGACGAGACAGCGAAAACATGGCCGGACGGCTCTATGACCTATATTGCCAACCTTCAATGGACCGGGACTTCCGCCGTGGGATCCTATTTTCAAACCGGCATGGCGATTATCAAATTCCGTCCCGGCGAAGGGTGTCCCTATTATCATAGAGATTATTTTAATGAAGTGGACAACTGGTATCAGGTCCCCGCCTGGAAGGCCAGTGCGGCTATGATGAGGGGCGTCTATATCCAAATCATGGGGCTTACGGGCAGGTGCTTCGACGATGATCAAGACGGATATACCAAATATACCCAGGCCACAGGATGTCCCAACGCAGGTTTGGATTGTAATGATTTTGTTCCCGGAATCAACCCGGGGGCAGAAGAAATTCCCGGGAACGGAATCGATGATGACTGTAATCCATGGACCTGGGATTGATCGTTCAGGCCCTGATTGTCAAGGCGGCATGAGGAATGAGTGTAAGATGATATTTCGTTGTTTTGCAATTTTCGATGTTCTCTACCGCTGGGATTGTAAAACGGTTTAAAAGGAGACAACGATGAAAACAGCGTATGCTATTTCAATCTTTTGTGCTCTGCTGTTCCTGTCTATAACAGGAAGTGCGCTGGCCGATGAAGAATTTGGCCCCGGGGTTTTTGATGATGAGTGTCCCACCACGCTGGATCCTGCCAATTGCTGCGATCGAGCCGCTGACGAGGCTACCCGTGTCGAAACAGCACGGCGAATCCTCATGGTGCACGCCAGAACGGCCGGTGACCCGCCGGCAGCAGAAGACGATAGCCATTATCACATAGCCATTAACAGCTGGGCAGTGAACGGATCGGGAGAAGATCTCGACTCAAACGAAGATATCCCTGCCGTTTACCAGGAGTCTTCCCTGTCCAATCTCACCCGCCAGGAGATGTGGGACTACCTGGACAATATTTTTGCATGGTCTTCGGACATGGAATTGATCATTTATGATGAGGTATGGGAAACCCACCCGGATGACAGTATGACCTATATGCTTCTCAATAAGTGGTTCGGCAGTACAGCCGCAGGATATTATGAACAACCGGGTATTTCGATTGTCAAGTTCCGCCCCGGCGAAGGATGCGCCTCTTATCAGAGAGATTTCTTTTCCGAAGGGGACACGTACTGGGGCATGGGCTTTTCACAAGCAATGGTGAGTGACAACAGAAACACCGTCATAACCGAATTAGGCCTGACGGGTAAGTGCGTCGACGATGATGGTGACGGATACACCAAATACGAAGCGGCCACGGGATGTGCCAACGAGGGTTTGGATTGCGATGATTATCATGCCGACGTGAACCCGGGGGCGACGGAGATTCCCGGAAATGGCATCGATGATGATTGCGATCCGGGCACGCCGGACGTACTGCCATGGGGCACCCCTGCTTCCATTGTTAACGCGGATTACAGGGAATCTTCAGATACCGCGAACGTTCTCTTCCTTGTTTGCCTGCCCGTCGGAATTGTACTGTTCTGGAAGGGACTGAGACGTAGAAGATAATACGACCGTTCAATCAAAACGAACAAAACAGGGCGGTATCTGTTACGGATACCGCCTTGTTTTTCTGTGTTTTCTGCAACTTGCAAGAATTGTTAGAACAAAAATACACTGCTGAATTCAATACGTCACCGCTCAGAACGACAGCGTTGATGGCGGCATGACCTCTTCCCATGAACCCCCGACTACCGAGAAACCGATTCCGTTGGTTATTCGAATATGGTATATTTGGAAATCGGGACCAATGTCTGTTCGATAGGCAAGATAGGAGATGACTGTGACAGCCACTGTATGCGTGACGGAAGTCCAAGGGAATCTCAGGGGAGCCATCCGAAAGTGCTTTGATGCCTTTGGGGGAATCGACAGGATCTGCAAGGGCGAGGTCTTCATCAAGATCAATGCGCTCATGCCGGACGTGACGGCCATGACAGACATCGATGTGATCCTGGAGACGGTGGCTCTGGTCAAGGAGGCACGCCCCAAGCCAAAGAAGATCTACGTGTTTGACAGTGCTGCCGTCGGATTTCCTACCCGTGTTGTCTTTATGATGGAAGACCTTGCAAAGCGGATCAAGAAACTGGGGGCCATTCCCCTGTACCTGGACGAGCAGCCCTCTATCGATATGGATTTCAAGGGAAACGCCTTGGACTATCCCGTACCGATTCCAAAGATTCTGTATGAGAAACTGATTCTTCACAAAAAAGAAAATACCTATATCAACATTCCAAAACTCAAGTGCCACCTCCAGACTCAGATGACGGCTTGCCTGAAGAATCAGCATGGCCTGATCTACGATAAAGAGAAGGCTTACAATCACCACATGATGCACGAAAAGGTTGTGGAGATTTACAGCAGGTTTCAGCCCGATTTCAACCTGGTGGAAGCGACCAGCGTGACCAATCACGCAAACTTTGCCTACAAAGAGGACTGGGCCGTCAAATACGATCTGCTCCTGGCCGGCACAGACGCTGTAGCCGTTGACAGCGTAGGGGCAAGATTGATCGGCTTGGACGGCCGGGAAGTAGAGCACTTGA
>CAZSUQ010000599.1:0-3993 GCA_964609935.1 uncultured Thermodesulfobacteriota bacterium
AGTGCACCAGGATCCCCAGCACGCAGCCGAGCAGGCTCCGGGGAGAGGGGAAAACCCTGAAATAGACGAGGCCGCAGGAGCGGGGCAGCGGTTCCCGGTAGTAATGGATGGGCCGCCAGAAGGGGTTCTCGTCCGTGACGACAACCTCGTAGTGCTGCCCGGGCTCGGCCTGAAAGGGGCCCCAGGAGCCGTCCTCCCCGGAGACAAAGGCGGCCACCGGGTCTTCCCGGAGCCGGACACCCGTGAGCGGGTCCACGGGATAGATCTCCATTTCACGTCCCGGTGCCGGCTGGTTCTCGGCAAAGGTCAGAAGCCTCCCGGAAAGGTTCACTTCTCCTGTGGGGACGAGTTCGTCTGTTCGGGCCTCCTCTCCGTTGTTGAAGAAGCGGTAGAGATGCCGGAAGGTGGCCGGAGACGTGGCCACCTCCAGGTGGTCGGTCCCTTCCAGCAGGATATTCTCAGCGCCATCGATGTGGCTGGGCCCGGCAATGCGATCGTCTTCCGAGGACAGGTTGATCGTGGGCACGCCTCCCGGCGGCTCCTCAGCGCTGAATCCCGCCAGGCTTGCATAGTGAGCCACCCTGGCCGCATTGGCAGGACCCTCATTCAGAAAGAGACGAGAGAGAAGGGTTCCCATGGAGTGGCCGATCAGGTTCACCTGGTCCGAACCGGTCTCCTCCAGCACGTTGTCGATAAACGTTGCGAGCCTCTCCACTTCCTCCTGCAGAGAACCAAAGGAAATCGAGTTGTAATCAAAGGCAAAGATCCTGTCGAGGCAGTACCCGTTGGCAGCAAAACGCATGGACTGGTTCGCAAAGGCGTCTCCCACCTCCAGTGCCCCGTGGGCAAACACGATGGGAGTGGTCTCAGGGTTGCACCCTTCCGATTCCTGGCTTCCAGCCAATGCAGCTGTGCTGCTGCGGTTGCATCCATTTCCAAGAAATAGGAGAACCGGACACAAGAGGATCACCAGCCACAAAATCCACAGCCTGCTCATGAGGGGTCTCCGGAGTTCAAGTGAAAAACCTTAGGCCGCATATGAGACTCGTGCAATATGCGGTCTGGGCGAGGATGCACCCATGGGTAACACTTCCCACACCGTGAAATCAAGAAACCAAACCGGCTGGAATCTTCACCGTATGTACATGCTCGATCCGGCGGTCAGAGATGTCACACAAGGTCACACAAGTGTTCCCATAGCGCTGAATGCATCTCACCGGACTACCGGTCGCGTTCCAGCCTCCGCCCTCTTCGGCTCACTCGCTTGAAATGCACGTACCGGCGCAGGTACAAATGGACCAGGCAGGGATGGGGGTTTGATCAACAAAAGGCTGAACACGCCTGTACGCTTCACTGTTCCGGAACAGGGGCCCAGACATGAAAACAAATCCCGTGAAGCCCTTCATTTTCATGACCTTTGCCATGCTTCTGCTGCTTCCGCTCCTGTCGTGCAAGGATGGTGACCCGGCCGGCATGGTTTCCGCTCAGGGCCCAGCGGGCAGAACCGATCCCCTGTCCCTGGTCAACCCCTTCGTGGGAACCGGCGGCCTGGGGTTTGCGGCCGGAAGCCTTGTGCCGGCGCCCCAGTGGCCCAACGGGATGATCCGCCCCTGTCCTGACACGAGCATCGGGCCCCTTGCACCGAGGTTCCAGCACTTTGCAGGGTACTGGCACCCGGACACGCACATCCGGGGATTTTCAAACACGCGCCTGATCGGGACCGGAGCCACGGACCAGGGAAACGTGCGGTTGATGCCTGTGCTCGGAATCAGTGACACGATCGTCTCGGACGCAGGGTACCGCTCGGGCTTCAAGAAGGAGAACGAGACGGCATCGGTGGGAACCTACAGCGTCTTGTTGGATAACACGGGAATCGAGGTGGAACTGACCTCCCACAAGTGCACGGCCGTACACCGCTATACCTATCCCGGCAAGGCCGAAGCGCCCTATGTGGTGCTGGACGCCACCGCCTCCATCATGAGAGGGGACGTGAAGGAGGCGGAGGTGGATGTGGACGTGGCGCAACAGGAGATCTCCGGCTATCTCCTCCAGAAAGGGGGGCTATCCGGCCGCTACGGCGGGCTGCCCACCTACTTTGTTGTCCGGTTCTCAGAGCCGTTCGAGGATTACGGCACCTTTGAAGACGACCGCCTCCAACCGGGCAGCACCCACGTGGAGGGGTCCGACGTGGGCGCCTACGCGGGGTTTGCCTCCAAGAGCGGAGCCGGGCAGGTTGTGGCCGTGGTGGCCGTCTCCTTCATCAGCACGGAGCAGGCCAGGGCAAACCTGGAGGAGGAGGTCCCGCATTTCGATTTCGAGGCCGTAGTGGCAACGAACCGGGATGCATGGCAGGAGAAGCTCGGAAAGATCGAAATCACGGGCGGCACGGAAACCGAGCGACGCATCTTCTACACCGCACTCTACAACGTCTACATGATGCCCACGCTCTTCACCGAGGCCGGTGGCGTGTACATGGGATTCGACGGTGAACCGCACACGGCCGAGGGGTTCACCTACTTCACCGACCTGTCTCTCTGGGACACCTTCCGGACCCTGCACCCGCTCATGGCCCTGGTGGATACAGAACGGGCCCGCGACTTTGTCATCTCGCTGATCAAGATGTACGAACAGGGCGGCGACCTGCCCAAGTGGCCCATGGGAAAGGGCTACACCGGGACCATGATCGGCACGCACGCGGACTCGGTGATTGCAGAGGCCTACATCAAGGGCGTGAATGACTTTGACGCAGAGACCGCCTATGAGGGCATGCGACGTCACGCAACGCAACCCGTGCCCAATGCCGGAAGATCGGACATGGAGCACTACACGACCCTGGGCTACTGCACCACCGACAACACGAGCAAGGCGCCCTCCAAGACCCTGGAGTATGTCTACGACGACTACTGTGTGGGCGTGATGGCCCGAGAGCTGGGCTACGAGGCCGATGCGGACATGTTCTTCCAGCGTGCCCGGAACTACGCCCACCTCTGGGACCCGAAGACCCGGTTCTTCAGGGGAAAAGACTCGGCAGGCAACTGGTTCCAGCCCTTCTGCCCCAGGTGGCCCTTTGCCGAGGAGTACGTGGAGGGAGACGCCTGGCACTACCTCTGGTTCGTTCCCCATGACGTGCCCGGGCTCATGGACCTGTTCGGAGGCACGGAGCCCTACATTGCAAAGCTCACCGCTTTCTTCCAGGAGGCATCCGTCCGGCCTGACACCTTTCTGCCCGACGTCTACTACTGGCACGGCAACGAGCCAGACATCCATTCCGTGTACATGTTCAACGAAGCCGGGAGGCCGGATCTATGCGCGAAGTGGGTTCGCTGGATCATGGAGACCAAGTACCGGGATGCACCGGACGGGATTGACGGGAACGACGACGGCGGCACGCTGTCTTCCTGGTATGTCTTCTCATCCCTGGGCTTCTTCCCTATGAACCCTTGTGACGGAAGGTACATGATCGGCAGCCCCCTCTTCGAGGAGGCGGTCCTGCACCTGCCGGGAGGAGATCTTGTTGTCCGCACCGCGAACAACGAAGGGGAGAACATCTATGTCCAGTCCGCCTCGCTGAACGGTGCGCCTCTCGAAGTGCCCTGGTTTCACCACGCGGACATTGCTTCAGGGGGAGAACTCTCCCTGGTCATGGGGCCGGAACCTTCGCTGTGGGGACAGCCGGAGTAAACCGCCGCCTGAAAAAAGAAAGCCTTGCTGGACCTGACAACCGGCTGGATGGATAAACCCATCCAACCAGACGGTTTGGACTCACCTGAAATATGGTCTAGGCCTTTTTTGCGGACCTTGGTTTGGTTTTTCGTGTTGTGGAGGCCCTTCGGCCCGCCGGCTTTCGGCGCTTGTCCGTAATCGCCTTGAAGTTGTCGCCGTGGTAATAAGCCTTGAAGATCTCGAGGATATATCCGATCTGATCCCTGGCTTCATCCGTCAGCTTGAACCCCTCGTCCCGAAGGCTGTTCAGGTAGGCTTCCCAGTCAGGGT
>CAZSUQ010000600.1:0-3991 GCA_964609935.1 uncultured Thermodesulfobacteriota bacterium
CCCCATGCCATGTCTTCCCAGTCCGTTGCACTGGCTCCGTTGAGGAAGATGGGACCCTGCGCGGCATCTATCACCTCCAGGGAGCCAGTGCAACGGACTGGGAAGACATGGCATGGGGGCCGTGTTCGGGTCCGGGTTGGGCGGACTGCCTCTACATCGGAGACATCGGGGACAACGGGGCCAGCAGAGCACAGATCCAGGTTTACCGGGTGGCCGAACCCGTGGTTCCCATGATTGGGTTACCGGTGGAGGAGACGCTGACGGATGTGGAGCTGTTCATCTGTGAATACCCGGACAGCGCTCATGATGCAGAAACCCTGCTTGTGGACCCTGTGGCGGGGATTCCGTACATCGTGACAAAAGAAGGCCTGGGAAGCACGGGCGTATACAGGTTTCCGGCTACACCTGTAGACGGAGAGACCGCCATACTCGAAAGCGTCACGGTTCTTGCGGGAAGGTCCTTGCTCACGGGTGGGGATGTTTCCCCCGACGGCTCACGGGTCATCCTGCGGGGCTATCTGAACGCCTTTGATTATCCGCTTCCGGAAAGCGGTTTGTTCGAGGACATGTTTTCCGTGGTTCCGTGCCCCGTCACGTTGACTGCGGAGCCCCAGGGGGAAGCGCTTGCCATTGGGCCCACGGGACTGGAGGTCTTCACGGCCAGCGAGTGGCACGCAGGACCGGGTGCTCCGATACACAAGGCCGTCTGCACGAACCCCTAACTTTCAGCGGGTGGCCCCAGCGTACACCTGTACAGATCCCGCGCATTGATCTGGTTCGTACCCTCGTAGATCTGAACGAGCTTTGCGTCCCGGTAGAGCTTTTCCATGCCGTGGTCGTGACGAATCCCCTGGTGGCCCATGAGATCCATGGCCAGGGAGCAGTTCTCCAGGCCGAGATCCGAACCGATGATCTTGGCCGCGTCATTCATAGCAGCGGCCTTCTGAAAAAGGGACCTCGAAAGGCTCCCTTCCCATTTTCCCAGGAACGTGGACAAGACCCGGGATCGCAGAAGAATCCGGAAAAGCCTTCCCCTGATAAGCCATGACGGCAAGCTCGCGTCCAGCCCCGCAAGAAGGGGATGGTTGAGGATACGGAAGAGCCCGAATGCCTCGTTGGTGAGCAGGGCCTCCACATAGGCGCGCCTCGCGGCCAGGATGTTGTTCAGCATCCGGGTGAGCTTGAACTGAACCCACTGATGCTCGATCATGGGCTTTCCCTTCAGATCCGTTCTCTTGCAGTAGCCCAGTGCGCGCTCGAAGGCTCCCCGAGCCACCCCTGCCCCAAAGAGGCCCACACCTCCCCGCGTGGCCGAAAACACGAGTTCCAGACTTCGACGATAGATGGACTCCCTCCCGAGCCGGTTTTCCTCGGGAACGAAGACCTTTTCAAAGACCAGCTCCGAGGCGGGACAGGCCATCTGCCCCATTTTTCGCTCGATGCGCCCCACGGTGAGTCCCGGTGTTCCGGCACGCACCACGAACCCGTACGTGGTGTCTGCCGGATTCAGCCGATCCGTGGGCATGACCACCACATGGGCTGCCGCGATGTTCCCGTTTGTGGTGAAGACCTTTCTGCCGGTGAGCTCGTAACCGCCCTTCACGGGCCTTGCCTCGCAACAGAGGTTCGCCCGCCTGACGAGCCCTTCGTCCTCCACGTCGGAGCCTGCTTCCGGCTCGGTCAGTGCGGTTGAGAGCAGCGTGGGCCGGCCTCTCCTCTCCCCCTCACAGATCATGTGGGCCAGTTCGTTCAGCCATTTCATGTTGGAGGTGCCCAGCACGCTGAAGATGGCCAGGTAGTGGGCAATGAGCAGGTTGGCGATGCCGAGGCAGCCTGCGCAAAGCTCCTCACAGCAGAGGAACAGCGCGCCCACAGGGAACCCCCGGCCGCCCATGATCCTCGGAATGCCGAGACTGAACAGCCGGAAGTCGCAGGCCCGGGACAGGGTCTCCTCATCCACGTAGGAAGGATCGGCCATGACGCGAAGCTCGATGTCCAGGGCGCGCCGCTCAATCACCTCGAGCCGGAACTCCCTGGCCAGCGTGAAGGCTTTCCTGTACCTCTGAATGAGCTTCGGCTGGTTGCGGTGAAGCCCGCTCAGGTCAGGATAGAGGTCCTCGAAGTCAAAGGTTTCCCTGGCAAAGACCGTCACAGCTTGCCTGCTTTGTAAGAAGGTTCCATGTTTTCGCCGCTCGCAGTATATGGATTTATGCAGGATGGAGGCCGGGCGAGATGCCTCACCTGCCCAACGGTTTCAACACATACAGGAGAACGGGCAGAAGGATCAAGTCCCCCAAAATTGCGCTCACCACGGAGAAGCTGATCAGCACGCCCATGTTCTGCGTGAGGTGGAAGTTGGAGAAAAGAAAGATGAAGAAGCCGCACACGAGCACGATGGAGGTGATCAGGATGGGTTTGCCCACGGATCGAAGGGTTCGCTGGAGGGCAGGGGCGTAGTCCCCATCCCGGCGAAACTCGATCTTGAAGCGGGAAATGAAGTGAATGGTGTCGTCGATGGCAAGCCCGAGCGCGATGGCCGCCATGGGTGCCGTGGAGAAGTTGAGGGAGATGTCAAAGAGCCCCATGAGGCCAAGGGTCAGGGAAATGGGGATGAGGGTGGGGATCATGCTGATCAGCCCGAGGCGTAAGGAGCGGAACACGAGGATCATGAGCAGAAAGATGGTGGCAATGGCCAGAAAGAGGCTCTGCTTCAGCCCTTTCAGGATCGGCACGAGCGTGTTGGCCACGAGAATGGCCGTGCCCGCCGTGTAGGCCCGCACCGACGGGTCGCTCCCAAAGTGTTCCCGGAGGGCGGAGCGGACATGACGGTTGAACCTCTGAATTCGATAGAAGTCATGATAGTCGAACCGTATGGTGATGATGGCCTTTGCGGACCGGTCATCCAGATACCTCGAAAGCAGGTCCGTGTCGTCGGAAAGGGATGCCATGAGAAGAAGTTCTGCAACCTCCTTCCGGTCTCCCGGGATCCGGTGGGCATCGGGCGCGTTTCCGTGCAGTTTCAGGTTGGCGTACTTGATGAAGTCCGTGATGGTCACAACCTTGTCGGCCCCATCCAGTCCGCGGATGGCTTCGGCCAGTGCATCGATCCTGGTGAGCAGGGCGGGGTCCTTGATGCCCCCCTCCTGACGGCTTTCGATCACCACGTAAAGGGGGAGAACCGCCCCCAGTTCCTTTCCGATGAACAGCGTGTCGGTCACACCCTTGAATTTCTTTCCAAAGTATTTCGTGAGATCGGTCTCCACCTCCAGTTTCGTGATTCCGTACACACCGAGGAGCAGGAGAAGAAGCGACACGATCACGATGGGCAGTTTCCTGGAAAGGTTGAAGCGGTGGATCCCGTCCAGCAAGCTGTGGAGCGCCTCCGAAGGGGGCTTCCGGTAGGTCAGGGCGCGGGTGTCCGCAATGGCCAGCCCCAGGGGAAGGAGCGTGATGGACAGGATGTAAGCGAATCCGATGCCGATTCCTGAAAAGGCGCCGAACAGCCTCAGCGCTTCAATGGGGCAGAGCCACAGGGAGAAGAGCCCGAGCGAAGTGGTCAGGGTGGTGAGAAAGCAAGGGGGGCTCATGAGCCGGATGGTCTCTTTTATGGCTTCCGCCTTGGTGTCGGTGGAGTAACGACAGTCATGGTACTGGCTCAGGATGTGGACGCAGTCCGATGTCCCGATGATAAAGAGGATGGTGGGTATGAGCACGGAGAGGAAGTTGATCTCCGACCCCATCAGGTACATGAACCCCACGGTCCAGACCACGGCCAGGCTGATGGTCAAAAAGGGAAGCAGGATACAGAGGTAATTGCGGAAGATCACGTACATGGTCAGGATGAGCAGGAGCATGGCGATGGGGAACAGGGTGGTGGAGTCCCGGAGTAGGCAGCGGACGAACTCGGTCCTTCCGTAGGGGGCACCTGTCAGGTAATACGGGTGTCCGTCCACGTGATCGCGAAAGACCCTTTTGATCTCGGCCAGGATTC
>CAZSUQ010000601.1:0-3987 GCA_964609935.1 uncultured Thermodesulfobacteriota bacterium
AAGCTGTGCTTGGCGTCGATTCCCAGCTCTATGAGATCGTCCATCACCGCGTACATGTTGCCACAGGAGTGGAACAGGTAAACCTTTCCCGCACCGTGAGCCAGGTCGATCATCCTCTTTATGTGAGGCAGGAACTTCTCGCGGAGAACGGATGGCGAGACAAAGGTGGCTGCATGATAACCCAGGTCGTCCGACTGAAAGATGCCGCCGATATTCGGCTCCTCGATGATCTCCTCAGCGGACTTGTAGATATAGTCGGACACCTTTTGCGTCACCGCGTCCACCAGGTCGGGATCGTCCACAAGGGCGTAGCTGAAGGGCACCAGGCCCATGAGCCAGGTGGTCCACTCGAAAAAGCCGCCGTAATACGGCATGACCTTCATCCCGTCAGGAACCCTCTTTGCCATGAAGCGGGAAGACAGGTTTACATTCCTTGTGTTCGCAGGCCATTTGTATCGCTCAAAGTCATCCCAGCTCATCACAGGCCCCCGGTTGTCGTTGATCCAGCCCCTCTTGCCGTCCTTGACCTCCGCTGAAGTGTTGTTCGCGATCTGGTAGCCGAAACCCAGAAAGTGTGTCAGTGCAAGGGAGGGCACATAGTCCCAGCCCGCCTCACAGCTGAACCGGATGCACTGGTTGAAGTACCTGACGATGTCAATGATCAATCCAGGGCTGAAATTCGGCTTCTCCCCTTCAACCGCCTCCACCATCAGGTTCCGGACCCGTTCGCCGAGCAGCACGCCCATCACCTCGTAGTCGGCAAAGCTGTCGCCCACCGGCACGGGGCCCGGCTCATTCGTGGTGACCGCCCGAAGGAACCTGTCGAAGTCAGGCTTCCTGTCAGCGGGTGCCTTTACCCTTCGCAGGGATCCCCAGAAGCTGGCTTCCTTCTTCATGGTCTCCCTTCTCGTGTCCACCTGGACCCGCTCATCCCGCCTTCCTCTCGTACAACCTGCTCGAGATTCTAGCATACTGACGCGTACGGCCAACACAAACAGCCTGTGTGAGACAGCGTGTCACATCGACATTCCGGAAGAAAGGTCCTCAAGATTTTCAATTGCCACCTCTCCTGATAGTATCTACCTCATCCAACCCTTCTCCTTGTAAGAACGTTGCGATCCTGGGTGCCCCATCTCAAAAATACGGCGACGCCTCGAGGATGCCATCGTACTTATGAGAGGGAGCACGAAAGAATGAGCAAAACCGGCAGGTCTCCATTGAAGCTCCCACGGAATTCAAGAAATCAAGGCGAATCCGGGACAGACCCGGCCCACGAGCAGAAGATAAGGGAGCGTCTGGGAATCCCCCCGGACGCCCGCACCGTCATCGTATTCGGCGAGTCGAGCCACTGGGACCCCAACTGGCTTCTCACCTCGGAGGAGTACTTCCGGGTCCGGATCCGGAGGATCATCCACAGGGCGCTGGAGGAACTCGAGTCAGAGCCCCGAAGGGTCTTCAGCGTGGAGTGCGTCTTCTTCCTCAAGATGTACTGGGAGCGGAACCCGGAAAAACGGGAGGCCATCAGGCAACTCGTCAACCAGGGCCGCATCCGGTTCACCGGCAGCGGTATCACCACGCCCGACACGGTTCTTCCCGAGACCGAGGCCCTGATGCGCGACTACCTGCTCGGGCAGGAGTGGCTCAGGCAGAACGGCATGGACCAGGAACCCCGCCTGGCCTACCTGCCCGATGACTTCGGGCTCTCCCCCACCGTGCCCGACCTGCTCCGTGCACTGGGTTACGAAATGGCCGTGGTCTCTCGAATCGACGGCTCCTATTTCCCCGGCTCGGAGTACAGGTTCCCTTCATACTTCCCAAGGCCGGGCACCTCGGCCGAACTCCTCACGCAGGCATGGAAAACCTCGGACTTTGTCTGGAAAGGGGTGAACGGCTCGCGGGTCCTCTGCCACTGGAATCCCTTCACCTACGGTCAGGGGGACATGATCGCGTCAAGAGGTGCGACCCGGTGGATGGGGCTCACCCTGGGAATACCGGACCGGTCCGTGAGGAACGTCTCCGGGAAGATCGATTCCTACGTGAGAAGGCTCGGGCCCCTTGCCAGAACCCCTTACCTGTTCTGCCCCATAGGCTTTGACTTCAACAGCCCCATCAGGGACCTTGTTGGGCTCCTGGACAGGTACAACCGGCAGGCTTACCCGGACTCCGGGATCTTTGCCGTGAATGCGGCCATGGACGACTACCTCGATCTGGTTTCCTTTCACAGCGAACAGCTGCCGGAGCTCGCACTGGACATGAACCCCTACTGGATGGGCTTTTACTCCAGCCGGCCGGAGATGAAGCAGAGGTGCAGAAAGATCGTCCAGGACCTGGTGAGTGTTGAAAAAATCCTTGCCCTGGCCGAGAGAAGCGAGAGGGCACAGGAGTTGGTGGATGCACTCGAGCCTGCCTGGGAAACCGCGGTGCTGGCAAACCACCACGATTTCATCACCGGAACCTCACCGGACCGGGTCTGGAAAAAGGAACAGAGGCCCTGGCTCGTGGCCGCCCAGGATACGGTGGACAGGGTCAGGGAGAGGGCCGTGGAGATGTGCCCGGTTCCTCCGCCCACTGTGCCAACGCCCGGCGTGCCTGCGTGGAGCCTGAAAAGCGGCGTCTTCCAGGTGGAATCCGCTCACTATCGCATGGAGATCACCGAAGCAGGGGGAGGATGCGTCACCGGGTGGGTCGATCCGGTGACAGGGGAAGAGCTTCTCTCCGAGCCCGGAAACGACACCACTGCCTACGCAGATTCCGGCGGCCTCTGGCGTATGGGGCACGAGTACATCGGCGGAGCCTTCAGCATGCGGTCTAAAGCCTCGCAGCATGCGGCCCGCATCAGCGCCGGGGAGAAGAACGGTACGCTCCGGGTTCGCATCGAGTCAGAGTTCGAGGGCAGAAGGCTCCTGAGGGAGATGTGGTTCCGTTCGGACTCCCCTTTTGTGCGGATGCGCCTCCACGGTTCGGCCCCGAGGGGGAGAACCGTGACCTGCCGCTTTCCTGCAAGCCTTCGACCCGAGAAGATCTGCATGGAGGTGCCGGGAGGCGTGGCCACCCGCCCGCTGGTCAAGGTTTACGATCCCACCTTCTGGCCGGCCCTGGGCTTTGCACACCTCCGAGACGGGGACACCGGGCGTGGGATCGTCCTGTTCATGGGCGGTCCGGCCAGCGTGAGCGCAAGCGCAGAGGGGATCCTGGAGTGTGTGGCCCTTCGGAACACGCCCAAGGAACGGGCGTTCGGGTTCCTGCCTCTCCCGGCTCACCCTGCTTACGGCAGGGACAGCGACGAGCATGCGTTCGACTACGCAGTGGGGTTCACCCGGGAGGGTGACTGGCACCGGAACCGGCTGCACGTACTTGCACCTGAGGTGCTTTCAGAGGCCTGGATCGAACCGGGGAAAGCAGACCTCTCCAGTGCCTCGGCGGAGATGGTCTCCACAGGGAGCGATGATATCCGTGTCCTGGCCCTGAAGCCCGCTCACCAGGGAGAGGGCCTGATCGTGAGGCTCCAGTCCTTTGGCCCTGAGGAGGCTTACCTGGAGTTGAAAGGGAGGCCAATTCAGAGGGCCGTGCTGTGTGATGCAAGGGAAAGGGACCTCGAGGAGCTCGAGTGCCGTGACGGCAAAGCGGAAATCCCGCTCAAATCAGCCATTGTCACAGCCCGGGTGATTCTCCGGGGATAAGGAAGAGCGAGCTACGGTATTCACAGGAAACAACACCCTGTTGATCCAGGCATTGCATGAAACTTTGTCGTGAGAGTGGCGAAAGGGTAGAAGGTTCGGACCCAAAGGGCAAAGTTGTATTTTATGGGAGTTTTCCCCGCACGCCGCGAGAAGAAAGGTCAGAAAGAGGGTTAGAATAAGTCGCATGGATCAGTTTACTTCCCACTCTTCCAGAGGACACATCTGAAATCAGCTTCAGAAAAGGAGTTTTGTTTAAACTCGAATTATTCCTCTGCCGTGGTTTATGAGATGTGGAAAGCATAACAGA
>CAZSUQ010000602.1:0-3982 GCA_964609935.1 uncultured Thermodesulfobacteriota bacterium
CTCTCAAGGAGCCCTGCCGGATTTCGGGGCTGCACCTCGGCCGGCTCTTCGCCGGGCTCCCGCGCCACGTGCTGGTATTCTTCGTCTGTCCCCCGGGAACCCAGCAGTTCGGGGTGGCTGCCCTGGCATACGTCACACCTGACGACGAACACGGCGACGAGGAACCGATCCGCCTCGAGACACCGACGGCTGACGAGGAGGAGGAAACTCTGGCCCGCGTCGGCGCTGCGTACGTCCCGCTACGCGTGGCCCACTGGCAGCAACGGTTGTGGGACTGTGGCAGCGATGGTTCGTTTTCACGGTTGATGGAGGTCATCGACGCGGCGCGAGAGGAACTGGACGGACTACCGGTCGAGCTGACCCGGGCCCCATCCCGCGTACCCCACAAAAAATCGGAAGGGGTGCCGGGCTTCGGCAAGTTCATCCAGGGCGTCGAGGGAGGTGTTCAGATAGATTTCGTCCGTGACGCGGTGCTTGGCACCGGATCCGCAATCCGGGCCGTGCAGGATCCAGGCGTGTTCGGGTTGAACGGGCCCCCCGCGCATCAGGAAGGATTCGTCCCCGCCTGCCCAGGGACGGCCGAGCTGTTTGTAAAGACTCTCAATGCTCTGTTTGGTGGTGTGGTTGATGGTCAGTCCCATGGCGCCCTCTTCGTTGTGCTCAATGAGCAACACGACCGCATGGAAGAAGTTGGGGTCCATCAACTGGGGGACGGCAATCAGAAAGCGCGGGGCATACTTCGCGTTCTTCGTCATGGTTCATCCCATCTCTTGTTTGCAAGGCTGTTGAACCCTTGCCGTTTCCTGTGTCTCTGTCCCTTTCCCTGCGAGGATCCGCAGGGCCTTTCGGTCGCTTTCAAAGGCCATGTTCTCAGGCAGGCCGTCCATGGGAAACCAGGCCAGTTCCGTCACGTCGTCCTGGGCCCGGATCGTTTCGTCGGGAAGGCGCACCCTGAAGTAGATGTTCACCAGTGCCGTCCCATCCGGACCGTAACGGTCTGCCAGGGCGGCGATAAAGTCTTCCACCACGCAGTCCACGCCGATCTCTTCACGGACCTCCCTTCGGAGCCCGTCCAGGGGATCTTCACCGTACTGGAGAAAGCCTCCGATGACGTTCCAGTGCCCGTGGAAGGGTTCGACTCCCCTTTTGCCAAGGAGGATCCTCCCTTCTTCATCCACCGGAACGGCCCCCATGCAAGGGTTTGAATGGTGGTAGAGCACAAACATGCAGCCCGGGCACTCCTGCCGCAAGACCGGTTCCTGGGGAAGCGGGGTTGCACACCAGGGGCAGAACCGATGCGGAGGCTTCCTGTATTTTTCCTTCTTTTTGTCCACAACCATACGGATTCGCGTAGTTAGAGTTCTCATTCGGAAACAGGGAGCCCCACGGAAATTATACCGAACACCTCCACCGAATGAAAGGCTGCGCTTCCTCCTGTTCAGGGGGTGCTATATAATGAGAGCGCACTAGAGCCGATGCATGTCGTGCGCACTTCAACCCTCAACGGTCAACCATGAACACCATTGCCATCGATGCCTCGAATCTGGCAAGGCCGGACAAGACCGGCGTTGCGGTCTACGGGACGAACCTGATCCGATCCCTTGCCTCCCTGGACCAGGGAAACCGGTACGTGCTCTGTTACAGGCTTTCAAGAATCAGGAAGAGACGTTACTTTCCCGTGATTCGGGACGAAAGGTTCCGTGAAAAGATCATACTGGAACCCTTCAACCGGCTTTTCATGCGACAGGTGGACCTGTACCACGGGCTGGATGCAAGGGTGTACGGATCCGGAAGCGCAAGGAAGGTTGTCACCATACATGACGTGTTGCACTACACGGATGCCTTCCCGGTGTCCCCGTGTCCGGAAAACAGGGTTCAGCGCTACAGGGCGATGCTCGCCCACGTGGACAGGATCATCGCGGTCTCCATGCATACGAAGAGGGAACTCATCCGTTACTTTCCCCTGGAGGAGGAGAAGGTCGAGGTGGTCCATCACGGCGTGGCGGATCGGTTCCGTCCCATGGACCCCGGGGAAACACGGTCTGTTCTGAAACGAGAGGGCATACAGGGCCCCTATCTTCTCTATGTAGGGTGCATCGAGGCAAGGAAGAATCTGAGCCGGCTCATGGAGGCCTTTGCTTCCCTGGACCGGGCTCTTGGTAACGGTCTGCAGCTCGTTCTCGCAGGCAAGCCGGGGGAGGGGGCTGAATCGATCTACCGAACGATGTCAGCGTTGGGGCTGGAGCAGAAGGCCCGTTTCATCGGGTATGTGAACGAGGAGACCCTCCCCTTTCTGTACTCGGGAGCAGAGATCTTCCTTTTCCCGAGCCTGTATGAAGGCTTCGGCCTGCCCGTGCTGGAGGCCATGGCATGCGGGACACCGGTCGTTACGTCAAAGACCACGGCCCTGCCGGAGGTGGCCGGTGATGCGGCTGTGCTGGTGGACCCGGTTCGTGTGGAGGACATGGCCTCTGCCATTCACGCCCTGTTGAGCCAACCCTCGCTTAAAAAGGATTACAGAGAGAGAGGCTTTCAGCGGGCAAGGGCGTTTACCTGGGAAGAAGCGGCAAGGAAGACCCTCGAGATCTATCGGGATGTGATCGAAAAAGGGGGCGGGAAGAAGAGGCGCGTGAAGGAGACTTCCCCATCATGTCCGAGTTGAGGATCCTGTATATCAACACGTCCGCCGGGTGGGGCGGCATGGAGATGCACCCCCTGATGGTGGCCGATGAGCTGGCGCTTCGCGGCAATCCCCTGCTGTTCGCGGTGAGGAGGGGAACGCCCACCGGCAGGCAGTCAAAGGGGAGACGCTTCGCCCCCCTGGCCCTGCCGTTTCGATGGTACCTGGACCCGGGATCCTTCCCTGTCCTGCAGCGTGTCGTCCGTTCCTTCCGGATCAATGTGGTGCACGTTCACGCTTCAAGGGACGCGTGGAGAGCGATTCTCCTTGCAGGGATCCTTCGGAGAAACAGGGTGTTCGTCTTTTCAAGGCACATGGGTTCACCGGCCGGGAGAAGGCGAACAGACCCCCTGCACCGGCTTCTTGTGCAACGGCTCGATGCCATGGTTGCAATTTCCGGCTACATTCAAAGAAACATCCTTCAGACGTACCCTGTGCATGCATCACGGGTGAAGGTCATCCCCTACGGGCTCGGGCCGAATGTCAGGGGCAGCCCGGAAGGCGCATCCCGGGTAAGGCGGAAGCTGAACCTCCAGGACAACGGCCTGCTCGTGGGGCTGGTGGCCCAGGTTTCACCGGACAAGCGACAGGACCTCCTGATTCAGGCGGCGGCCCGGGTCGTGAGGTCGGTTCCCGGATGCAGATTCCTTCTTGCGGGGGCTCCTGTTCATGGGCCCTACGCGGCCAGGGTCCGTGAAATGATCTCTTCCATGGGCCTGGAGGATCACATCCACCTGGCCGGATTCTGGAAGGACATCCCCTCCCTGATGCAGGCCCTGGACATCCTCGTGATCCCCTCCAAGGCCGAGGCCTTTGGCCTGGTTCTTCTCGAGGCCATGGCCAATGCAAAGCCCATTGTGGGAAGCAACTCCGGAGCCGTGCCAGAGATCGTGCAGCATGGGAGGAACGGACTCCTGTTTTCTCCCGGGGACGAAAAGGAACTGGCCGCTGCCATCACAGAGCTTCTCCAGGATCCTGACAAGCGGGCCGAGATGGGGAGCACGGGGGAAGAGATGTTCCAGGAAAGGTTCACCCTGGAACGGGAAGCCAGTGAAACCCTGGATCTCTACAGGTCCTTGCTAAACGGGCGACGCTGAAAAGTGCACTAGGTCCTCCACAGGGACCGGGTCCTGGGAGACGGTGAGCCTCTGTTCACGTCTTTCCATGGAGTCGAAACCCTCTTTTTGTATCAGCTCGTTACAGGAGTCGAGCACGTCCTCCATGGAGATGCTTTCCATGCACAGGTGATGGCCCTCACTGCACTCCCTCTTCATGCACGGGCTGCAGTAGAGTCCCTCCATG
>CAZSUQ010000603.1:0-3975 GCA_964609935.1 uncultured Thermodesulfobacteriota bacterium
GAGGTGGAAGAGGTCCTAAAGGAAAGGGAACCGCTGTACAGGGCAGCCGCGCATCATGAAGTGGACACAACAAACCTCTCCCCCCGGGATACGTCCCTGCGGATCCAGCAACTCGTTGAGAAAAGCCTCATGCCAGGGTGACCGCTTCTCCCGTTATTCATTGAAACAATTCATTTGACAGAACCATTTTGGTTCGCTAACGTATTATCTATGCGTGGACCTTTGTGGCCGGGCCATCATCTCCGACAACGAAGAGGGGCTTGAAACGATCATGATACCGTTTGAAGACAACCTGGGAATCCACCTTTTCAAGGCTTATTTCAGTATCTACAAATACCTGAAAAAGACCTTCTCCGAGAACGACATCGACAACATGAACCCCACCCGTCTCGGCATCCTCCTTGCTCTTGCAGATGAGGATGGATTGATCATGTCCAGGCTCGGGCAGAAGCTCTTCCTTGAGAAATCCACCATGACCGGTGTGATCGACAAGATGGAGGCTGACGGCCTGGTCAAGCGAAAGAGCGATGAAAACGATCGCAGGGCCCTCAGGATCTACATGACCCCCAAAGCGAGACGCCTGAACGACAAGATCTTCCATATCATCAACGATGCCTACCAGAACCTGTCCGGCAACCTCTCTCCCAATGAAATCACGTCTGCGGTCAAAGTCACCAAGATGATCGGCCAGGCTGCCTGGGAATTTTCCCCTGGAAACGACAAAAAATCCTGAGTCGATCCCCACACATTGTGTACAAGCAGGATATCTCCCATCCTGAATCTGCATGAGGTTGCCTCCTCAATTGATCCACAACCATCTTTTCTATGAAGAGACCATCCCTGCCATGGAAGGTCAGCGTTGACAATGCCCACTTGTAAAAGATATATTTTGCCACTGCTCTCCCTCTTTTTTGCTGTCTATAAGAGAGAATCCGACAGTTAAAAAAGCTGAGGCATGCGCTGCAGGATTCGCTGATTGGAGCTCAAGGAGGTCATGATCATGGCACTGAACAGGGCACTCGTGGGCAAAGCATATCCTCCCCAAGAGTTTGCCATCACTGCGGAGGAATCAAAGAAGTTCGCCTTTGGGTACAACGAGGATCTGCCGCTCTTCATGGATGACAACCGGCCGGACGGTATCATCGCTCCACCCATGTACGCCGTGAAGTACGCGGGCATGACCCTGGTCAATGCCTTCTTCGATCCCGAATTCAACGTGGACTTTGCCCGGCTCGTTCACGGCGAGCAGGACATGGAGTGGCTGGCACCGGTCAGGCCCGGAGACACGATCACAACGGTGCTGAAGATCGGTTCGGTGGAGGAGAAGAGCACTGGCGAGTTGTTCACTGCCGAGTCGGATTCGAAGAACCAGCACGGAGAATCCGTTGTCCGTATGGTCTGCACCTTTTTTATCCGAACCAAAAAGGCCGGGGATTCCGAAAAGAAGCCGATCCAGGAGGAGCCCGCCGAACCGACCTACCTGTTCACACAGGATATGCAGGCAAAAGAAAACCAGACCTATATCTATGCTGAGGGTTCGGGTGATCACAACCCCATCCATGTGGACCCGGAGTTTGCCACAAAGGTGGGGCTGCCGGGAATCATTCTTCAGGGCCTTTGCACCATGTCTTTCTGCTTCAAGGCGGTTCAGGACCGTGCCTGCGATAAAGATCCCCTCCGGATCAAACGCCTGAAGGTCCGGTTTGCCAGGCCTGTGCTTCCCCTGGACACGGTGACCACCAGGGTCTGGGCAGAGGGGAGGAAAGAGGGCAACAGGACGTTGCTCGGTTTCGACGCGGCAAACCAGAACGGGGAACTTGTCATACGAAACGGACTGGCCGAGGTGGAAGCAGAAGGTTAAACCAAGGAGCGAAAGAATCCATGAAGATGCTGGAAGAAGCGTTGGCTCAGGGACAGAAGGCCCTCTCCGAATACGCATCCAAACAGTTCCTGGCTTCTCACGGGATCCCCACCTGCCGGGAAACACTCGCACTGTCCGAAAAGGAGGCAGTGGAAAGCGCGAATGAAATCGGGTTCCCGGTGGTTATGAAGGCATGCGGTGCTGCCCTGACCCACAAGACCGAGGGGAACCTGGTACGGTTGTCCATCGGCAGTACGGACGCTGTCAAGGAGATCTACCAGGATCTGACCCGGGGAGACGCAGAGGGGCTCGAGGGGGTTCTGGTCCAGGAAATGGTGCAGGGCCATCGCGAGCTCGTGATCGGTCTGATCCGGGACGCCCAGTTCGGCCCGTGTGTCATGTTCGGATTCGGCGGGATATTCACCGAGGTTCTCAATGACGTGTCGTTTCGAGTCGCGCCGCTTGAAACATGGGATGCCATGGAGATGATGGACGAGATACGCGCAAAAAAGATCCTCGATCCCTTCCGTGGCGAGCCTGCCGTGGACCGGGAAATGCTCGCACAATCTCTCATCACCTTGGGGACGATCGGCCTTGAGAACCCGTCCATCCACGAGATCGACATCAATCCCTTCAAGATCCGAGACGGCAAACCCGTGGCTGTGGATGCCCTCGTGGTTCTCTCCCGGAACGGAGGAGACCCGGACTGAAAGCCTCCCTCAAGGCTGAAGCCGGATTTACCGCCTGCCGAGCATCGACTTGAAGGTTTCGCCGTCCTCTTCGAAAACGATTCCGTCTTCCTGGATCTCAACAATGCCCAGGGCTCCGATCCGGTCTCCCTCATGGACGGTCTTGAGGTTCACCACAGCAAACCGGCTTTTTCTTTCAGAACTCCAGACAATGGCACTGATCTTGATCCCCGGCTCACTCCTGCGCGGGGGGTCAGGGAGGGCTGCGGTTTCCGTGATGTCCTGCGGTTCATAGGCCCCGGGTTCCGAGGGAACGACCCTTCCCCCCCGCAATTCTTCTCCACGGGTCCAGGAAGGTTCCCTTGACCGGATGGATTCACTTTCAGAGACGTTTGTGTCCCCTCCTCTCTGGAATCGATCGGGTGATGGAGAAACCTGGAAGCGTCGCTCTTCTTCCGTTGAAAGAGGTTGTGCTGGAGAAGGTTTTCCAGGCTGTTTCTCCATAGAGATATCCGGGAGTACAGGTGCCGGAACCTTGGCAGGAAGCTCGGTGGAGGCGGAAGGCAGACGTTCGGACGAAAGAATGGCAGGGGCTCTCCCTCCTTCCCGGTCTGTTGGGGAAAAAGGTTCTGTTCTGTGGGCAACCCAATAGGTGACAGCCACGGCCAAAAGGATCAGGACAATGAATCCGGCTCCAGACCAGGCGAACAGGTTCCTTTGAGACCTCGCTTCGCCCACCGCCGGCTCGTCCGTCAGCACGGACTGCAGGGGATTGACCCCTTTCTTGGCGATCTGCTTGTCCTGCTCCAGCCTCCGCAAGGCATCCAGAATCGTACTCACGGTCCTGCAACCCTTTTGTTCTTGTCCGGAACTTCCAGTGCCGGCATCCTGAAATGTCGAAGTGCGTGAAAGAGACAGATCTTTGTCTGGGGCCCGAAAACCCCGTCTTCATCCAGGTCCCGATCCCGTTGGAAGCGACGGACCGCCATCCAGGTATGCAGATCGTAAACCCCGCTAGGGCCCACGGAGCGGTAGCCCAGATCCTGAAGGGAACCCTGCAGCCAGTCCACGGCATCGCCCCTCATCCCGTTTACAATGAGGCCCCGACCGCCGACCCAATCCTTCCACAAGATGTAGGCAGTCCCCTGCCAGTAATCCTCGAGCAACTTCAGAGGGAGGGACCGGGTCCCGTCGGCCAGGGCCGGGGAGATCTCCGCATGGGATCCCTTCAGGGATACGAGTGCAACGTAACGCTTCCCAAGGCGTTCCCCAAGCCTCAAATCCAGGATCGCAGGGAGATTCATGGCCTTGATTCTATCCATATCCCCTGCGAGCCGGTAACAGTGGAAACCAAGGTTTTGAGCCGCCTTGAAAATGTCCGGCAAAAGAATCCCTGACCCGTCCGAGTTCCGAACCGGCGTATAG
>CAZSUQ010000604.1:0-3950 GCA_964609935.1 uncultured Thermodesulfobacteriota bacterium
GGGCTGCGTTCAACCTCTGCGAGGGGGGAGAGTAGTTACCAGTGGAATATCTCTTTGGCCCACGACTGGGACCCAAGCTCGTCATGCCCTACCGGATTCTGTTCTGCGTGCTCCTCCCCGTAGGCGCATCCATGAAGCTCACGGTTGTCTGGACCTTGTCCGACATCACCAACGCCCTGATGGCCTGGCCGAATCTCATCGCACTGGTGGGGCTCTCACCCCTGATCATGCGGTTGACAAAGGCTTATTTTGCCGACCCTGCGAAGGTTGCCGGGAAGAGACGGAAGCAGGAGGTGTAAACAGGGAAATCCCGCTGCCAACCCCTTAGAATGCCCCGAGCTGGCAGGGCTTGATCTTGACTTGCATGGCTTCCGCCGCAGAGGAAACATCCATCCTCTTCACCCTCAACTCCTCTGCGATCTCAAAGGCACGACTGCAGGACAAGCCCCCATCCACGCAGCCGCTCCGAATGGCGGCAGCCATTTCAGGCGATATCTGCTCCGCCGGTTTGACGATGCTCCTCTGAGGCGAATACCCGAAAAGGCCCAACTGGCATTTGACCAACTTGGCGTTTAAAAGATCCACGGCCTTACCCACCTCCAGCGGATGCACGCCTAGGTCCGAAACGACCTTGAAAACGGCCGAACAGGAGATCTTGCCTTCCTTGGCTGCGGCCTGAACGTCCTGGGTGATTCTTTTGTCGACGTCTTGGTCGGGTGCATGCTTTCTGGAATAATCATCTGCGTCTCGATGTGTCACGAAAGGGTCCTCCCACGCAGGCGTCAGCGATTTCGTCGGATCTCTTTACATCGTCGAGCTCTATCGCTGAAACCGGTCATCTGGAATCCTTTGTCCCCAGTTTCCTCATCAGGCGGGATCGCTTCTTTCTGGCCAGCTTCCGCATGTCCTCCACGGGATCGGTCTCGTCAACGATCTCCTTTCCCAGGAGTGTCTCGATAGCGTCCTCCATGGTCACCACGCCTATGAAGCCCCCGTACTCGTCGAGAACCACTGCCAGATGCGTCTTGGTAGCGATGAGTTGGTTCAGCAGCTTGTACACGGAAATCTTCTCCGGAACGAATACAGGCGGCCTGGCCATGGTCTTTACCTGAAGGTCCGTCTTCTTCTGTGCGATCTGGCTCATGATGTCCCGTCGCAACACGACCCCTTCAACAGCATCCTTATCCACGTTGTAGAGCGGGATCCGAGAGAAGTAGAAGCGTTCCTGTTGGCCCAGGATCTCCTCAACGGTCTGATCCGGAGAGAGCCAGAAGACCACGGTTCGGGGCGTCATGACATCCCTGACCTTTATGGATTGCAGTTGAAAGAGGTTGTGCATGATTTCAAACTCTGAAGGCTGGATCACGCCCTGAAAGTATCCGATGCGAATCGTGTTGATGATGTCCGTTTTGCTGATTCCGGCTTCTGAGTCCTTGCCCCTCAGAAGCCCGGTGAGAGAGCGAATGGGGATCAGGATCGGCTTCATCCCCACCACCATTCCCTGTAGCAAATAGGCGGCAAAAGGGCTCAGTGTTTTCCAATAATGGGCCCCGAGTGTTTTGGGTATGATTTCGGAGCAGATGAGCACAAGGAAGGTCAGGCATGCAGAGAAGAGCGCAATCCATTTCGATCCAAAAAGCTGCAGTGCCATGGCGCCTGAGACAGCGGCGCCGATGGTGTGGGAGATCGTGTTCAGGGTCAGAATCGCTGAGATGGGTTCCTCGATCTGTTCCTTGAATCGCAACAAGAGGCTTCCCGCCCTGCTCTTCCTGTCCTGAAGCGACTGGATGTAAGGATAGCGCACGGAAAGAAGAACCGCTTCAAGCATGGAACAAAGGAAGGACACGGTGAGGAGCACACACACAACAAGGATCAACACGACCATATCGTTTCCACCCTCTTAATGGTTTTCCTTTTTCATCAATGTACCTGGAAGGATGGCATCCTCGCCGAACCGGTCCTGGATCCGGTCCAGGGCAAGGTTGAGCTCCTTGGCTTTCGGGTGGGCGGTGGACGGGCGGGCGAAAAGGTCCGGCTGCACGAGAGATCCGGATTCGCAAAGGTGCGAGACCGAAACGCCGAGCAGACGTACAGGGCGCCGGCCGGCTTCGGTCTTTTGAAGCAGGCGGCTGGCATGTCGGAAGATCTCAGCCCCGTCGTCCGTTGTTTTGGGGAGGGTTGCGGAGCGGGTCACCTGGACAAAATCATTGTACTTGACCTTCAGGGTAAGGGTCTTGCCCTCGCACCCGCTGGAACGAAGACGCCTCGAGACCCGCATGGACAGAGACAGGATTTCCCGGTGAATAGACTCTTTCTCAATGAGATCCTTTTCAAAGGTGCTCTCATGGCCGATGCTCTTCCTCTCGCGTCCGGGCACCACATCCCGCTCATCCACCCCGTGAGCGAGTCGGTGCAGGTGGGTGCCGTGTTTGCCGAACCGCTTTTCCAGTCGATCGCGGGGAACACGGCTCAGATCTCCGATGGTTCGTACGCCGATCTTCGCCAGGGAACGCTGTGTAGCCTTGCCCACCCCCCAGAGCTTCTCAATGGGGAGAGGGTGGAGAAACGCTTCCACATCGCCTGCAGGCACGATGGTCAGGCCGTCGGGTTTATTGAGATCAGAGGCGATCTTGGCAATGAACTTGGTGTCGGCAAGACCTGCTGAAACCGTGATTCCCACCTGCCCGGCGACCTCGGCCTTGATCTTCTTCGCGATCTTCACTGGACCCTCGAGGAGCCTCTCACATCCGGTCACGTCAAGAAAGGCCTCATCAATGGATACGGCCTCCACTTTAGGAGAGAATCGATGAAAGACGTCGAACACCAGTTTGGACACCTCAAGGTACCGGGACATTCTCACCGGGAGAACGATCCCGTGAGGGCAACGCCGTACAGCGATCGCCATGGGTTGTGCAGAGTGGATGCCGTACTTCCTGGCTTCATAGGATGCTGAAGAAACCACACCTCTTTCCCTGGAACCGCCCACAATGACCGGTTTCCCCCTCAAGGAAGGGTTGTCCTGCACCTCCACGGCAGGGTAGAAAGCATCCATGTCCAGGTGCAGGATGGCTCGACCTTTCCACTCCATTTCAGCCGCCACGTTGCAGGTTCCCTTTTTATCCTGTGCGCATCTTTCTGCACATTCTAACCCACGAATAATAGAAAATCCTCTTTTTTAAGCGATTTTTTCTTTTAGAGAAAGGCATACCGCAAGATCACACCGAAAGAAACCCTTTGTTGATAAAAAACGGCACCCACGAGGGGTGCCGTCTGGTCATTCTTCCTTTTTCATCCGAACCCGAACCGCTTATACGAAAATCGAAGCGATCCCGATCACGGGCAACAGCAGGGTCCGGACCACTGCCTTCAACCAACCGCTCTGCGCGATGGTTCTCGCAACAGGCGGGCTGTAGGTGTAGTAAAGGTCCACGAACCATCTTCCCGGGGCATTCGTCATCAGCACCTGGTCCCGGAAGTCTCGGAGAAGCTCAACCTGAGGCTCAATGGCGGAGCCGAAAGCGGCCGTGGCGATGAAGCAGTCGTCATTCCCGTTGCAGTTCGAATCCACGCCGTCACCCGGTGTCTCCGGTGCGCCCGGGTAGATATCGGGATCTGAATCGTCACAGTCCCCCTTGCAGATCATGATGCCATCGCCGTCCTCGTCCGCCTCTCCCGGATCCAGCAGATCGTCGCAGTTGTCATCCACGCCGTTGCAGGCCTCTGCGGCGCCTGGGTTGATCGCTGCAACCTCATCGTTGCAGTCCACGGGTCCGCACTCACCTCCCTCTGCGTAATACCCGTCGCCATCATTGTCCGTACAACCCGCACCCTCGCAGACCGGGTCACCGTCGCAGACGGGATCCAGACAGCAGGGATCGCCAACGCCTGTTGCATTGCAGGAATACTCACAGGCATCGCTGGCTTCATTGCAGGCATCGTCGGTACATGCA
>CAZSUQ010000605.1:0-3936 GCA_964609935.1 uncultured Thermodesulfobacteriota bacterium
CCGGGGAGTATGTCGATTTCCTTCGTTGTTATCAACAGATTTGTCAACAATTGTGGAAAACGTATATTTCTTTTTAAAAACGAACAGATAAGACAAAGAATTCATGCAAAAAATAGGGATTATTATTATCCTCATGAAACCAGGAAAAAATTCTTCAAACAGTATTAAAAAAACCTGCTTTTCGTAACACCTTTGTGGAAAAATGAGCAAGAAAGAAAGAATTGAAGGAGCTTCGTTGTCAGAGAGGGAAAGAATCAAGGATGAAAAAAAAACGATGGAATACTCTCTTCCCTGGTTTCTGCTCATTTCCTAGCAGATTTCTTTCCGGTTTTCAAGAAAAGAATCTTGACCGAAACCGGTGATCGTCCCCTTTTCAGGAAAGAAGAATCCTGGACAAGGGCTTCCGCAAAGGGGAAAGGGGCCCAGAGCCGACAAAATATCGGAAAAACCGTGGGATGAAGGGTGTTTTTGGCAGTGCTGAAAAGGCCGGGCTTTCTTTACTTTTTCCTTACAAATTGATATGAATGGGTATTTGGTTATTTCACTTTGCCGCCTCATCGGGTTTTTCCGTTCTCATCGAAGAATCCTCAGGACAAGGAGATTTTGTTGAAAGGGAATATTCGCATCAAGGCTGCGCTTTGCAAGAATTGTGGTCTCTGCATTGAGGCCTGCCCCAAAGGGTCGATCCGGATATCGAAAAAGATCAACGAAAAAAGCTACTTTCCCGCTGAATTCATCAAGGGGAGCGATTGCACCGGGTGTGGGCTTTGTGCCGTGATCTGTCCGGAAGTCATTATCGAGGTCTATCGTGAAAAATGAAGAAAAACAACTGCTCAGGGGGAGCGAGGCGATAGGAGAGGCGGCCCTGCGTGCAGGGTGCAAATGTTATTTTGCCTATCCGATTACTCCCCAGAACGAACTGCCGGAGTACATGGCCCGCAGAATGGCCGAGATTGAGGGGACGTCGTTCCTGCAATGCGAGAGCGAACTGGCGTCCATCAACATGGTGTTCGGGGCCTCGGTCACCGGGACCCGGGTGATGACCTCCTCCTCCAGTCCCGGCATCAGCCTGATGCAGGAGGGGATCTCCTACCTCGCCGCCATGGAGTTTCCCTCCGTGATCGTGAACATCATCCGGGGGGGGCCGGGTCTGGGAAACATCGCACCGGCTCAGTCCGATTATTTTCAGGCCACCCGGGGAGGGGGGCACGGGGACTACCGGACCATCGTCCTGGCGCCCGCCTACCTTCAGGAAGCGGTGGATCTGACCTACCAGGCCTTCGATCTGGCAGATGAATACCGGATTCCTGTCATGATCCTGGGGGACGGCATGTTGGGACAGATGATGGAACCGATTGTATTGCCTCCTTTTCGCAAGAAACTGCCCAAGAAGGACTGGGCCTTGCGGGGGGCCGGAAAAGGAAAAAGCCGGTTTCTGCGAAGCCTTCTCCTGGACGTTCACGTACTCGAGGAACACAACTGGAAGTTGTACCGGAAGTACGAAAAGATCACCCGCAAGGAAGTGCGATACGAAGAATACGAGACCGCGGATGCGGAACTGGTGGTCGTGGCCTATGGAACGGCGGCGAGGATAGCCAAGGGAGCAGTCAAGAGGTTGAGGGACCAGGGGCTCAAGGTGGGCCTTTTCCGGCCGGTCACTCTTTGGCCCTTCCCCACCAACGAACTTGCACGGATCTCCAGGGGCACGAAAAAGATCACCGTTTTCGAGATGTCCATGGGTCAGATGGTGGAGGACGTCCGGCTGGCCGTGGAGGGGAGGGTTCCGGTGGACTTCTTCGGGAGGCCCGGGGGTATCGTGGTGACTCCCGTTGAATTTTCAAGAATAGTTGCAAGGCGCTATAACGCATTGGACCATGAGGCAAAGCCATGAAAAAGGTAATCGGAAGACCCAGGCTTCTCAAGGATGCGCCGTTCCACTACTGCCCGGGGTGCGGGCACAGCATCATTCACCGCCTGCTGGCCGAGGTTATAGAAGAGCTGGACATCCGGGACCGCTGCATTGGCGTTCCTCCCTGCGGATGCGCGGTTCTGGCCTACAACTACCTGGACGTGGACATGGTGGAAGCCGCGCACGGCAGGGCCACGGCGGTGGCCACGGGCATCAAACGGTGCCTCCCGGATGCGATCGTGTTCACCTACCAGGGGGACGGAGACCTGGCCGCCATCGGCACCTCCGAGGTCATCCATTCCGCGAACCGGGGAGAGTGCATCACGTCCATTTTCGTAAACAACATGTGTTACGGCATGACGGGCGGACAGATGGCGCCGACCTCCATCCTGGGCCAGAAGACCACCACGACCCCCCACGGACGGGACTTGAAGAACGACGGCCCCCCGTTGAAGGTGTGCGAATTCCTGTCCCCGCTGGAGGGAACCGTCTACCTGGCAAGGGCCAGCGTTCACGACGCAAAAAACATCATGAAAACCAAGCGTCAAATCCGCGAGGCCTTCAAGACTCAGATCGACAACAAGGGTTTTTCCATGGTTGAAATCCTCTCCCCGTGCCCGTCCAACTGGAAGCTTTCTCCCGTGGAAAGCTGCCGATGGATCGATAAAGAGATGAAGAAGCATTTTCCGCTGGGCGTATTCAAGGGAGCCGGGACCAAACAGAAGCAGGTGGGTGGCGCATGATCTCGAAATCAATTTTTGCCGGATTCGGTGGGCAGGGGATCCTGATGATGGGGTACACGCTTGCCTACGCGGCCATGAACGAAAACAAGTTTGTCACGTACCTGCCTTCCTACGGGGCGGAGGTCCGCGGTGGCACGGCGCACTGTACGGTATCCATCGGAGACGAGGAGATCGCTTCTCCCATCGCGTCCGTCCCGGATTATCTGGCCGTCATGAACGCGCCCTCCCTGAACCGCTTTCAGAACATGCTGAAGAAAGGCGGGGGGTGCCTGCTCAACACCTCCCTGGTTCATGATAAAAAGACCGTGAGAAAAGACATTCAGGTTTTCGAGTTATCCGTCAGCGAAATGGCCGAGGACCTGGGAGACATCCGTTGCGCCAACATGATCATGCTGGGCGCATTTCTCAAGATATCCGAACAGGTGAAGCCGGAAAGCGTTCTTGGGATCCTGGAAAAGACCTTCCGGGGCAAGAAGAAGGCCGTACAGGAGAGGAACGAAAAGGCCCTCTGGTCGGGGTACCGTTCGATCTCGTGAAGGAGAACCGTTCATGTCCGTGAAACAGGTTTGCGTCAGGATGAGGAACGAGCCAGGAGAGCTGCACCAGGTCACCGAGGTGTTAAAGTTTGAGGGGGTGAATATCCGGGCCATCAGCGTTCTGGACCCGGGAGAGGATGCCCTGGTCAGGATGATGGTGGACGATCCGGAGCGGGCGTGTAATTCCCTGGCCAGCAAGGGTTTCGATTTCTTCCAAAGAGAAGTGGTGGCCGTGGAGGTTCCGGATCACCCGGGAGGGCTTCACGCCGTACTGGGCGCCCTGATGGCCGAAGGGATCAACATACAGCAGCTGTACAGCTATCTGGGGCGATCCGGGCAGCACGCGATCCTCATCCTCCGCGTGGACAAAACCGAAGAAGCGGAGAAGGTCCTCAAGAAGGAATATGTGCACGTCTTCGGAGCGGAGGTGTACGGTCTGTAGGGCCGGGAAAACGGAATTTGGTTGTCATGCCCTGTACTCCTCTCCAACAGACACCCTCTTTCTTTGTATTTCTTGAGAGCCGGCTCAGCGGAAAGTGCGGCTTCAACCGCTGACCAGAAAATCGCTTGGGGATATGAATAGTCCCCTGACAGAAAAAACGGATATTCTGATCGTGGGCGCGGGGCCGGCCGGTTGCGCCGCGGGAACCCTTCTTTCGCGCAGAGGCTTCCGGGTCACGATCCTCGAGAAACGGTCCCCCTCACATCAGAAGATCTGCGGAGACCTGTTGGGGCCGCGAACGCGCTG
>CAZSUQ010000606.1:0-3931 GCA_964609935.1 uncultured Thermodesulfobacteriota bacterium
GAAACTGGGCCTTTCCCCCTTCCTCCCCCACCTTTTTCCTGTAGGTGGGCCCGTGCTTCGGGCAGGGGTAGATCACGGCCTCCAGGGCCAGGTGGGTCAGCACCTCGCGAACCTTGCGGCAAAAGGGGCACGCCTCGAACTCGTAGACCTCCAGCATCTTTTCCGGCCTCTTTCCCGGGGAACCCACCTTCACCCCTGCGCCCAGCCGAACCACGGACTGGGCAAAGGAACTCGTAACATCGATCATTCGCTTCATTGGGACAGCTCTCCTTTCAGGTACGTGGCAAGGATGGGGAGACGATCGTTCCCCCAGAACATCTTGTCTCCCACAAAGAAGGTGGGAGCGCCAAAGGCACCGCGCTTCACCGCCTCCCCTGTGGTAGACAAGATGTTCTGGGGGAACGATCCCCTGTGGTCTGCTTGAGGACCTCCTTGATCTCCGTATCCTGGGCCATACGGATGATCTCCTCCCCGTCCAGATCAACGGCCGCGGCAATCTGCAGGATGCTTTCCTCCTGGCTCGGGTCCTTTCCCTCTGCCCAGTAAAGATGCATCACGGTCTGAGCAAAAGGCTGCCCCTTACCGAGCCTGTCCGCTGCGGTTGCCGCGCGCATGGGCAGAAGGCTGCTCACAGGAAAGCAGGAAGGAAAGACCATGGGCACCTTGTAATAGGCTGCCCAGGTTTTCAGGTCATCGAGCATGTAAGCCCCCTTGGCCTTGACCTCGAAGTTCGGCTTGTTGCCCGTATCCCGGAACACGCCCCCGAGAAGAAACGGTCTCCATTTCACAACAGCGCCGCATTCCTGAGCAACCTTTTCGATCTGTGTGGAGGCCAGGTACGTGTACGGGCTCCCCACGTCCCAGAAGAACTCGATGGTTTTTTCAGACATGTCCTGTTTCCTCACCATGGTTTTCGAAGTTTACTTTTACATCAATATATATAATAGAGAACCTTTGACAAGGAAATGGTCCAGACAGGATCAACCTTTCCGACACGAAAAAGGATCGCACCATGCCAGACCTCCTATTCTATGAAACCTTCTGCTGCGGACGACGTGAGCACAGAATCTTCGGTCCAGGAACCGATACGGGACAAAGAGGGTGGTCCCCAGGGACCAAGCGCCGTTTCGGGCCATCCGGTCAACTTCTCTGCTCGCTGCTTCTCTCCCTTGTCATGCTCGCGGCAGGGTGCGGAGAAAAGGATGGCAACAGCGGGAACGCAACAGACAACCTCCTGCCGGATCCGGATGCGGTGATCACGCTGGACGGATTGCAGGCACCGGTGCACGTGTTGATCGACGAGCTCGGAATCCCCCACATCTATGCGAGCAGTGAAGAAGACGTCCTGGCCGCTCAAGGCTACATGCATGCCCGGGACCGCTTTGTGGAGATCGACCTCTACCGTCACGCATCCTCGGGACGTGTGGCGGAGCTAACGGGACAGATGCCGGTTATCGGCCCCCTGCTGGGCGACCTGACCGCCAGAACCATTGACTGGCTCCTGCGTTCCATCTTCACAACCCTCAACGGCGAGCGCATCGCAGCCGAGATCCTCGAGAATGCCAGCCCTGACGTCCTGAAAACCATGGAGAGTTACCGTGCGGGCGTGAACGCCTACATACAGGACCTGCGTGAGGGGAGGAACGGCGCAACGCTGCCGTCCTATTACAAGGAACTGCTCGGTGTCAGGGAGGACAACATCCCGGATTACTCCCCAGAGGACATTGTCTACCTGGGCCTCTTCATGGCCTTCTTCCTGGCAGGCATGGACGACCTGGTGGATGATCTCACCCATGCCGCCTACTTTCAGTACGTGGACGAGGACATCCTTTTCGACACGCTCCGAAGTGCACCATCGGACCCCACGTCCGTGCTCCCTTACCCATGGGAAAAGGGACCCTCATCCTCCCACAAGCCTCTGCCAACCCGTGTGCCGGAAATCCCAGAGGAGACCCTTTCCAGTGCACGGGAACTTCTCAGGCTCGTGGCCTCCCTGATGGGCAACCCCGAGCAGGTCCAGCGTTTTGGAAGCAACAACTGGACCGTTTCCCCTTCCTCCACTCAAAGGGGCTACGCCATCATGGCAAACGACCAGCACCTGGCCCTCATGAATCCGCCCATCTACTACCAGTCGCACCTCGACACCAGGAGGTTCGGCGGGGGTGATCTCAACGTGATCGGGGTGAGCTTTGCCGGGTTTCCGGGGATCTCTTCAGGCCACAATGAGTTCGTGGCCTGGGGCCAGACCGTTATGGGATACGACCAGGCGGACATCTACGTGGAGACCGTCATGGGAGAAGAGAACGGATTCCCTTCCAGTGTCCTGTTCCAGGGTGAGGCCGTGCCCACCCAGACCGTGTGGGAGTCCTTTCGCGTGGGTTACGGCCCGGGATCCACAGAGATCGAGCTGCCCATCGTGTACACACCCCACCACGGCCCTGTTCTCCCTTTCTCCACCCGGCAGGGCACGGCCCTCTCCATGAAATGGGCGGGACAGTTCCCCTTCAAGGACAGCGAGGGGCTTACCTTGATCGATCGTGCAAAGGATGTCTATGAGTTTGCAGATGCACTGACAAACTTCCATGCGGCCTCCTTCCACTGGGTGTTTGCCGACATCCACGGCAACATCGGGTACTCAGGGCATGCGAGGATCCCGGTCCGGCGGGATATCCGGCAGTATCCCCCACACCGGCCGCTTCCCGGTACCGGGGAGGCCGAGTGGGACGGTTTCGTGAGCGAGGAGGACCTCCCCCTTGCCTTCAACCCGTCGGCGGGCTTCTTCAACACCTCCAACAACGATGTCTACGGCACCACAGCGGACAACGATCCCTTCAACGATCCGGTCTACTACTTCTTCAGCGCGGACATCGGGTTCAGGGCCCGGCGCGTTCGGGACCTCCTTGGTGAGCGGATCCAGGGGAACGGGATCTCCTTTGAGGACATGATGGACCTGCAGGGGGATACCTATTCCTTTGCCGCTCAGAGGCTTCTCCCCTTCCTGTTCGAGGCCGCAGCGGCCATGCCGGAGAGCGTACCCGTGGCACTGCAGAAGGCCTTGGAACGGCTCGAAGCATGGGATTACACCTCCCCTACCGGGACGGATGCACCCTGGCGGACAAATCCGCCGGACGAAGAAGAGGTAAAGAACAGCGTGGCTTCGTCCATCTACCACGCGTGGCTGAACCGTATCCTCTACGACACCTTCCGGGACGACTACCACGCCCACAGACAGCAGGATCCACCCGACGGGGAGATGACCACAAAGGCCCTGATCCACCTGCTGGAGCATCCCGAGGAAGCCCGCACCGGAGAGGCGCTGTTCGACGACCGGGCCACGCCGAACCACGTGGAAACGCCTCATGAACTCATGCTGAGATCCCTCTCCAGGGCAATCAACTTCCTCAGGGAGCTCTTCGGCACGAGTGACATGGACGCATGGCAATGGGGCGAACTCCATCAGGTGCGCTTTCTGCTGGGTTACGAGGACATCTCGCTGCCCCTGTTCCCCATCCAGGGCCCTTTCCCGAAGAGCGGTTCGAACTTCACGGTGGATTCAAGCGACTTCGGGAGCAACCCGAAGTCCTTTGGCACCACCTTCGGGGCTGCGACACGGTTCATCATCGAGCTGGAGCCGGGTGTCCTGCGGGCGGTCAATGCACAGCCGGGCGGCCAGTCGGAACGGCCCGAGGACCCCCACTATGAGGACCTGACCCACCGATGGCTCGACAACCGGTATCATGAGCTTCACTTCTGGTTCGAGGATGTGCTCGCCCACACGGAGGCCTACCTGAAGTTCGTTCCGTGAAATCGATTGCTGAAGGGGTTTCCGCACGACTTTTTAGCGGTGGAGGATTGTGTATCGACCTGGGATATCAGGTTTACCTCTATCCCGGATACTGCATGAAACTTCGTAGCGAGCGTGCTGGAAACA
>CAZSUQ010000607.1:0-3926 GCA_964609935.1 uncultured Thermodesulfobacteriota bacterium
GGAAGAGACGAACAGGATTACCGGCCCCATCGAGGACATCGTGCTGGGGGAGGAATTGGTGGAGACGGTTTTCAACGAAGTGGGCTCCGAGGCCTCTTCGGATGCACAGTTCCAGGAGGAGAGGGGAGAGAATACCGCCGAGTTGACCGTGACGGTGAAGGACATCGGCAAGGACGTCTTTCAGGAAGACACCGTCATGGAACGGCTCAGAGAGAAGCTGAGGGACGTTGTGGATGTCCGCACGAAATTCCTTCTTCCCAGCCTGTTCAGCTTCAAGACACCGGTGGAGGTGGAGATCGAGGGCAATGACCTGGAAGAGCTTCGTCAGGTGGCCGCCGAGGTTGAAAAGCGGATGAAGAGGGTACCGGGGCTGGTGGATGTCCGGGCAAGCGCAGGGATAGGAAACCCGGAGGTGCAGATCCAGTTCGACCGGGACAGGATGGCGCAATTCGGCCTGGATGTGAGCAAGGCGGCACGAATCGTTCAGATGAAGCTCCTGGGCGATATCCCCACGCGCCTGGCGGACGGGGAGACCCGGTACGACATTCGCGTCCGTGCGGACCGCCGCTACGTTCAAAGCCTGGAGGATCTGAAAAACCTGAAGATCGAACTGGGAGCCGGCAGGTTTGTTCCCCTTGGATCCCTGGCCCGGATCAGCATTCTGCCCGGCCCCAGTGAAATCCGCCGTGTGGGCCAGCACCGGGTGGCTGTGGTCTCGGCCAACTTGAAGGGCATGGACCTGGGCTCTGTTTCTCAACAGATCATGAAGGACCTGAAGGACATGAGGCTTCCGCCGGGATACCGCATCGATCTCGGCGGCCAGAACCGTGAGATGCGCTCCTCCTTCGGGAGCCTCCAGTTTGCGCTCCTGCTGGCCATTTTCCTGGTGTACATCGTGATGGCCTCCCAGTTTGAATCGCTGCTGCACCCCCTTGTGATTCTCTTCTCCATCCCCCTGGGCTTCATCGGAGTGGTGTACATCCTCTACCTGCTCCAGATGCCCCTGAGCGTGGTGGTGTTCATCGGTGCGATCATGCTGGCGGGCATCATGGTGAATGATGCCATCGTTCTCGTGGATTACATCAACGTGCTCAGGAGGAGGGGTGTGGAGCGCCTGGAGGCCGTGGTCAAGGCGGGTCAGGTGCGGTTGCGGCCGATCCTGATGACCACCATGACAACGATCCTGGGCCTGATGCCCATGGCCCTGGGGATCGGGGAGGGCGCGGAGATCCGGGTCCCCATGGCCGTTACGGTCATTGCGGGTCTGGCCGGTTCCACGATCCTCACCCTTCTGGTGATTCCCGTGGTCTACTCCCTCATGGATCGGAATAAATGAACCTCTCCGGCCTTGCCCTCAAGCGGCCCATTACCATGCTGATGGTATACGCCTCTTTGTTCGTCCTGGGGGGAATCGCCTTCACCAGGATTCCCCTGGAATTCCTGCCCACCATGGAGGGACCGAATTTCTGGATCCAGATCCCTTTCCGGAATGCCACACCCGCTGAGGTGGAAAAGACGGTGGCCATCCCTGCAGAGGAGTTGATGCAGACCGTTCCCAACCTCAGGCACATCAACACGGTTTCCCAGAACAGCAGTTGCAGCATCATGCTCAATTTTGCATGGGGAACCGAGATGGACTACGCCTATCTGGAGGTGAAGGACCGCCTGGACAGGCTCAAGGATCAGCTCCCCAGGGAGAGCCAGAACTATTTCATCTGGCGGTTCAGTTCCCTGGACATTGAAATCCTGTTCCTGAGCTTCTACTGGGGAGGTCCTGTGGAGAGGCTCTACGAGACGCTCGACAACCGGATCAAACCCATGTTGCAGCGGGTGGAAGGCATTGGCAACGTGACGGTCTGGGGGCATGAGCCGCAAAAGGTTTACATCGACCTGGACCAGGATCTCCTGAAGGCGTACGGCCTCAGCCTGTACGACCTGGTTCTCAGGCTGGAGGCGAACAACTTCACAATGAGCAGCGGGGAGATCCGGGAGGGAGGAAGCCGCTACTGGGTCCGAACCAAGAACGAGTACCACAGCCTGGAGGACCTGCGGAACTTTCGCGTGAACAAGGAAGGGCTGCGGCTGAAGGATGTGGCCCGGGTCCGCTCCGGTTATCCGGAAAGAAGAATGATAACGCGTATGGACGGGAAGTCGTCCATTACCGTGGGTATCAAGAAAGAGTCCAGCGCAAACACGGTCCAGGTTTGCGAGGCCGTTCAAAAGGAACTGGACCGCATCCTTCAGGAACCCGCCTTTTCCCAGATCCACTACAAGGTGGTCTTCGATCAGTCGGAATTCATCCTGAATTCCTTTCACGACCTTCGGAGCGCCGGACTTTGGGGCGGCTTCTTTGCCGTTATTGTCCTCTACTTTTTCCTGCGCAGGGCCCTGGCCACCTCCCTGGTCGCCGTGGCCATCCCCATCTCCATCATGGTGGCGGTCATGATCATGTTTTTCGCCGGCATGACCTTGAACGTGATCAGCATGGTGGGCCTGATGCTGGGCGTGGGGATGCTCGTGGACAATTCCATCGTTGTTTCCGAGAACATCTTCCGGTTGCGTGACGAAGGCATGAAGGCATGGGAAGCATCGCGGGTGGGAAGCCGGGAAGTTGCCATGGCCATCCTCGCCTCCACCCTGACCACCATCATCGTTTTCCTCCCCATGGTCTTCATGGAGATGGGGATCTTGAAGGTCTACACGCGTGAGGTGGGGATTGCCATATCCCTGTCCCTGGCGGCCTCCCTGTTTGTGGCCCTGACCTTTATTCCGCTCGTGGCGTCCCGCCTGCCCGTGGAGAAAAAGAGAAAAAAATACGGTGGAGCCATCCGGTCCCTGGTAACCCGCTACCGAAGAGGGCTGTACTGGGCGCTGCACCACCGCAGCCAGATCGTCTGTATCCTTATCGTCCTCCTGCTGTTGACCTATTACGTTCCGGTGAAACGTGTCCCGCAGAAGGGGGAGCCTGAAGGCGATACCCGGCAGGTCGTCCTGGACGTGCAGGTTTTCGGGGCCCAGGAGATGGGTCGCGTGGACGATGTTCTCAAGGAGACCGAAAGGGCGCTGCTTTCAAAAAAGGAAGCGCTGGAGATGGATCACATCTTCGTCCAGTCCAATTACTCTGCGGGAAGGAACCGGGTCCACATCTTCATGAAGGAAGGGGAAGAGACCCGTCTGACAACGGATGAAGCGGAGAGGCACGTTCTGGAGATCCTGCCCACCATCCCGGATGTGAAGTTTTCCATTCCGGATATTCACAAGCCTATGGGGGGCGGCAAGAAAAACGAGGTACGGGTCGTCCTGTCGGGCCGGGACCCTGTTTACCTGGAAAAGATTGCCAGGGACGTGATGGAGATCCTGAAGGGTGTAGAGGGCGTCGTTCAGGTGGAGACCGACATCGAGCCCGGTCACGACGAGATCCTGGTTACCGTGGACCGTTCCCTGGCGAGGAAGCACAAGGTCAATCCTTTCATGGCGGCGCAGACCATCGCCTTCGGGCTTCGCGGATATCCCATGAAGAAGATGAAGCAGAAAGAGAAGGAGCTGGACGTCCTCATCCAGCTGGAGAAAGAGGACCGGAAAGACCTCTCCAAGCTCAAGGAGTTGCAGCTCCTCACCGAGGAGGGGCGGCTGATCCCCCTGGGTATCACGGCCCGATTCCGTGAGGCGCCCGGGCAGAAGGCCATTCGAAGGAGCGATGCAAAACGCACCATAAAGGTGCGGGGCAAGACTTCGGGGGAGGCCCTGAGCATCATGAAGGTGAGGATGGAGGAGGCGTTGGGCACCCTCAAGCTTCCGCCCGGCTACCGGCTCGATTTCGGGCAGAACATCGTGGACATGGAACAAACAAAAAAATCTTTTTTCAGTGCGATCCTGTTCTCCGTTCTTCTCATCTATTTCCTTCTCGGTGCGCTGTTCGAATCCTA
>CAZSUQ010000608.1:0-3925 GCA_964609935.1 uncultured Thermodesulfobacteriota bacterium
CCGAACCTCCGCGGATCGTCTGGAGTTGAGTAGCCTGCTATGGAGAAGTTTGCTTCTCAGGGCCCCGTGTCATCAGTCGGGAATCGACCTCCAGCGGCCGCAAAACGCCTCTTCTCGAGGTCTCCCCATCTCACCTTGACGCGGCAGTGCGGGCACTTCAGCACCAGGTCGCCATATAAGTGGTCCTTGTCCAGGTATATGTCAGAAGAGGGGAAATGGAGCGGAGACGAAAAAAACTCCCCGCAAAAGTTACATTCCAGTTCCAAATGAGAGAAAAAAGAACCCTTGGGAACAAACGCGGCCTCTGTTGCAGCATCGCTTCTGCCGTTCACGACGACCTCCTTTCGGCAAATGGGGAAACCTCTTTTTCAGGTCAGACATGACGCGGCGCGCAAAAGTTCCAATTTCCCCCATTATTTCCTTAATTGCCATTAGGTCGACTTCAACTGTGACCGGACCCGCCTGTTCATCTCCGGCCCGTATTGCCGGACCCATCGGTAGATTGTCGTGCGGGAGACCTTCACTCCCCGCTCCAGCATCATTTCCTCAAGATCCCGGTAGCTCAGGGCATACCGCAAATACCAGCGAACACAAACCAGGATGATCGCCCTGCTGAAATGTTTCCATTTGAACGGATTGTCTTGGCTCATTGTGAAAGGATCCCTCCGCAGAATTGGTGCGATTCTTGCATCTTTCTTGGTCCCAAATGGGCCTCCGGGGTCCGCGGGAACGAAGTTTTTTCCGGTTTGATGTGTTGTACAGTTTAGAGCCGCTTCTCGTCCCGTCAGTCGCCATGAATACACACCTCAACGAGGTATGAGGAGGAACCCATGAAATGGAGAATCTGCTGTATTCTGTTGCTGCCCTTTTCGCTGTCCATTCTGTACGGTTGTCCGCCCGAACCGCCCCCTGTGGACGATCTGCCCCCGATTGCTTTTGTTTCACGGCCACATAACGACACCATTGACGGACTTCACGTAGGGCCGCTCATTGACGTGGTGGGCCGGGAAGACGTGGTGCCCGGCGGCGCCTTGATGCTCCGTAACACCGATGGAACAGTGGAAAACCTCACTGCAGGTACGCAGATCATCGATGCCAAGCAGCCCGGTGCCAATGAGGAAGGCACCAGAATCGTGTTCGCCGGGGCAGAGGAAGAGGGGGGCGAGTGGCGAATCTATGAGTACGATCTCGTCACCAGGGCGCTGAGACAGGTTACGTTTCGGGACCGGACCGCGGAAATTCCCGAGGACCCGCACCGCCCCGGGGCCAACCAGTGGATCTTTGGCCGGTACTCGGACTTCTCGCCCATCTACCTGGCCGACGGTAGGATCCTGTTTGCCTCCAACCGCTACATGTCCCTGAGCGAATCGTGTGGGCACAAGGCCCTGAACCTTTACATCGTGAACCCCGACGGTACGGATCTGCACCGCGTGACCACGGAGCGCGCCGGTGCGATCAACCCGTGGCTTCTTGAAAACGGTATGGTCATGTACAGCCACTGGTCGGACAACATGAACCGTCCCCGGCTGGCCGGACCGGGGCTGGAGCCCCTGCTGGAGGACGAGAACTTCCAGAGGAGCTTCTGGATCCCCTGGGTCATGAATCCCGACGGAACCGACGAGGGGCGGTACGGCTTTCTGCGCGGAGGACTTGACGACGGCTATGGCGGTCCCTTCCAGATGCGGAGCCTGCCGGACGGCGATGTGGTGTACACCTACCGGGCGTCAGGAAGTCTGCTGGGACACACCCTGGCCACGTCCATTGCCCGGTTCACGCCGGGATTCGTGGTATCCAATTCCACAGAAGGGATCGGCGATTCCAGGGAATTGGAGGCAGCGCACGCCCTGTGCCCCACGCCCGTGGCCGACGGACGGATTCTCTTTTCCTACACGGCCGATGCCGCGGTGGACAGGGACGAGCGGGGGCGCATGATCGCGGACTTCGACTACGGCCTCTACGTGTGCAACGGGGATTTCACCAAGATGCAGAAGGTCTACGACAACCCCGGCACCGAGGAACTCTACCCCATCGCGCTCTATGCAAGGAACTGTGCGTACATCGAGGACACTGTTCCTTCCATCCCTCTTTCAGACAACCCGGAGATTCCTTCGGGCTACATCTGCAATTTCACGAGCCTGGGACTCTACGCCGATGTCCCCCTGACCGTGGCAGAGCAACCCTCGCCCGTTGTGGGTACCATTGCGGACGTGGAGTTTTTCAACAACAGGCAACAGTTCGAGACCAGCGAGGAGTTTCCGCTGGTGCGCAAGCAGATGCCCTTTACCATGGACAACCTCCCGGTGGGAACGGGCGGCACCTTTGACGCGGAGGTGAGCTCCGACGAGCCTGTCTTCTACATCCTCAAGACCGTGACCGGGGTTGCCGCGAAGCAGGCACTCTCGCCGACGGACGAGGAATGGCCTGCCGGGTCGATCACCTACATGTTCGACAACGACTACCTGCGACCCAACAAGAGCTTCACCTGCACGGGGTGCCACCTCGGACACATGGTCGAGCCGGGCGAATCCTTCCGGGCGCGGCCCAACGTGGCCCGCTTTGCCGAGGCGTCGGCATCATCGGCAGAGAACGGTTTTCTCAACGCGCCCTGGCGCGTCAAGGATATGAGAATGGCTGCCAAGCCTGCCAAGTTCCTGTGGGTCAGCGGGCCCGGAGACCTGAACCCCTGGGTCCAGCTCACCTGGCAGGAACCCCTGCCTGTCTTTGGCCTTCACATCTATTTGCCGCCCGCAGCGTGGTTCCCCGGTACCCTCGGGAACTTCGATGAAGCGACCATCACATTCAGCGACGGGTCCACGCTGCCTCTCGACGTGCCGCAAGACCCGCCCTCGTACCTGGACGTGACCTTTGATGAGAAACAGATCTCCTGGCTCAGAATCGACACAGAACTGCCGGCCAACGCGGTTGCCGCCATCTCCGAGATTGCGGTGCACGGCGACCATGGTTATGTGCTGCCCGATCTTCCACCCGATCAACCGCAGGGATTTGGCGTGGTGGAAGAGGTGATGCACCTCGTCTGGGGTTGGGATACCCATGGGACCACGCTGGGCTACCGGGTGCATGTGCGCAGCGAATCCGAACCCGTGGGCGAGGTCTTTGATGTGGGCAACGTCAACCACTATCAGCTCCGAAACCTGGAACCCGCGACCCGGTACCTGGTTTCCCTGGAGCCGTACAATGTGCACGGCAATTCCCACGGGGTGATAACAGGAGAGCAGGAAGGCACCACGAGCACTCTTACCATTGACGGCATCACGCCGAACGAGGGGCCCGACTACGGAGAAACACCGGTGACCGTGAAGGGGAGCGGATTTTCCCAGTGGGGCATGCGTGTCAAGATCGGTGAGGAGTGGGTTCGCAATGTGGAATACGTAGACGAAAACACGCTCACAGGGGTGACCTATCACCAGAGGTCCGGGATCTATGACGTCGTGGTCTCCAACCTCTATGACCTGAGCGCCACCCTGGAGGACGCTTTCAGGCACACGCGGCCCGGACCCTTTGTGGACGTCATGGCGGACAAGGAGCTCTACAGCATGGGTGAAACCCTTCGCGTGGAACGGGTGCTCGCCAATGACGGGACCAAGGACGTGGCGACCAAGGCGGTGATGGCAATCCAGGTAAACGAGCAGGACGTGTATTTCTATGACGGAGCGGAATTCAAGCCCGAGGTGACCTTTTTCGACTGGTTCCTGCCGGCCGGGTTCTACGAGAAATCCCTCTTCCTGGAACAGGAACTGGCCGATCCGTTCATCCCGGGTACCTACCTGCTGGCCATCGCCCTCTTCGATGAGGAAGTGGAAGAGGAACTGGCCGTGGGATTCTGCCGCTTCACCGTGCAATAGGCCCCGACCCTGTGGATAGGAATTTACTTCTCGGTGGGAAGAGAATAGCACGGTGCGTAATT
>CAZSUQ010000609.1:0-3918 GCA_964609935.1 uncultured Thermodesulfobacteriota bacterium
AAAGCTTTTCGCCTGAAAGGCGAAGGTTTTAAACCTGGCGAATGGAAAAATAAACAGGATCCCCGCAGTCGATCTCAGGAGGATCGGTTCCCAGCGTTTCCCAGGACCTGTCCCCGGCATCTCTTTTTTGCACACAGGAAGAGGCTGCAAACCAGCAGAATGTGATCATCCACAAAACGTGCAAACAGGCGATGCTCAAGATGCGCCTGGAAGAGAATGCGCCTGAAACCCCCATCATGATCCTTCCCTCGATGCTGTTGTATGTACGTTTGCGAGCACCCTGAACGCGTGTCTGTCCGAATCCTTTCTCAAGCCGTATGTCGAGGGGCGCCCGTTTCTCCCTTGATCCCTTTCCGACTCCCAACCATACACGTGGATGAAACAGGCTTCAACTGCTATCGTTTTCACTGCTCCGGACCCTCTCTTCCTGATGGGAAAGAACCATCCAACCATACGAAGAACCGCCTCCATGGACCCTTTTTGCCTCGTCGTGGTAGAATGAACTGTTTATTTATCATCGAGACAGAGACTGGAACTGACAAAGGGGTGACAAGCCGGATCGGATGGCCCCAGGACTGAGAGGAAGACGCAATGTCTGAGAAAGAGACCATGGACCGATTTATGGGTACATCCACCTATGTAGTGGATCCTGAGCTGGCAAAAATCGTCAACATATCCATTGCACTCGAGATGCCCCTCCTGTTGAAGGGGGAGCCCGGAACGGGGAAAACCCTTCTGGCGCACGCCGTGGCCGAGAACCTGGGCATGCCGCTCATCGTCCTGAACGTGAAAAGCAGCATGAAGGCCGTGGATGCCCTCTACCAGTACGATACCCTTACACGCCTGAACGACAGCCGTTTCGGCGACTCGGGAAGGGACGTGAGCGACATCCGAAACTACATCCGAATGGGAAAGATCGGAAAGTCCTTCACCACAGAGGAGCGGGTGGTCCTCCTCATCGATGAAATCGACAAAGCGGACAGCGACTTTCAGGACGACCTCCTGGATGTGCTCGATCAGATGACCTTCGACATCATCGAGATCGACGAAACGACCCATGCAAAGAACCGTCCTGTTGTCATCATAACCTCGAATGCGAAAAAGGATCTGAGCGATCCTTTCCTGGGTCGATGCAACTTTCATCATATCGCCTTTCCCGACTCGGAGTTCATGCGCAGGATCGTGGAGGCGCATCACCCCGGCATCGAGGACCGTCTGGCCAGGACTTGCATTGAAACCTTCTACCGGCTGCGCTCCCTTCCCGACATCGAAAAGAAACCGGCCACACGTGAACTCCTCAACTGGGTTCGCGCGCTTCGCATGGATCCGAACTTCGACGAACAGGCCTTGCGGAAGGGGAAGGAAACCCCCTATCTGGGCATCCTGTTCAAGAAAAGCACTGACTTTTTGCACGCACAGAACTGGGACACGTACCCGAGGTAAGAACCGCAATGTTTGTGGATTTCTTTTATTCGCTCAGGAAGGTGGGCATCCCTGTCACACCCACCGCGTTCCTGCAACTGCAGCGGGCCCTCGGCCTGGGTTTGATCGCCTCTCTCAATGACTTCTACGTGGCGGCCAGGGCCATTATGGTCAAGAGCGAGCGCTACTTCGATCTCTACGATCGCGTCTTTGCCAAGGTCTTTTACGGCGTGGAATCCGAAGAGGCATGGGAAGAGGAACTGGAAGAGACCCTCCGCCGTCTTCTGAAGGACTGGCTCCAGGATCCGAAAGAGATGGCCGAGATGCTCGGCATCGACCCGGACACACTGGAAAACCTGTCCCCGGAGGAGCTTGTTCAATACTTTCTCGAGAGGCTCAAGGAGCAGACCGAGCGGCACGACGGCGGAAACCGGTGGATCGGAACAGGGGGGACATCTCCTGTGGGCCATTCAGGGCATCACCCCGGGGGGATGCGTGTGGGCGGCATGTCCAGGGGAAAGTCCGCCATCAAAGTCGCCCTGGAACGACGCTACCGCGATTACACGCAGGACACGCGGCTGAGCGCCTCCCAGGTGGGCGAAGCGCTTCGCCGGTTTCGGCACATGGTCCCGGCTGGCCCCAAGGATTGTCTCAACATCGACGAGACCATCGTACAGACCGTGAAGAACGGAGGCGAGATTGAGATCGTGTTCGACCGAGGCCTTCGGGACCGCCTGCGGATCCTTCTCCTGATCGACAACGGCGGCTGGAGCATGGATCCCTACGTGGAGGTCGTCCAGACCCTGTTCAGCTATGCGCAGGCACAATTCAAGCAGGTTCGAACCTTTTACTTTCACAACTGCATTTACGACCGTGTCTGGGAAGATCCCCAGCGGCGCTCCAAGCCCTTTTCCACGGTTGACTTCCTCAGGCTCGAACCGGATTCCAGGCTCATCATCGTGGGGGACGCCTCCATGGCCCCTTACGAGCTGGAACATCCCCGCGGATGCATTGCGTACAACGAACCGCAGACGCGGCCTTCTCTTGATTGGCTTCTGTTCTTATCGAACACATTCCGCCACCGGGCGTGGCTGAACCCCATGGTGCAGTTCGGACCGGACTTCCTTCACGGCTCCTACACGCAGCGCAAGATCGCGGATGTGATCTCCATGTTCCCGTTGAGCCTGGAGGGGCTGGACCGGGCCGTGTCTCATCTCATGACAAAGAATTGATGCGGACTGGAGAGGTGTTTTCCTGCATGATTCCGGGAAGGTGCAGGCGAGCGAACAACTTGCAGTCAGCTATCTTGATCCGCGGCCTCCTCTCGACACGCTCATCCGGTTTCGACCTAGACGCTTGGATCGGTACATCGCCTTGTCCGCAGCCTCGAGCAGGTTCTGCACGTGGTCCTTTCCAGCCATCCCGGCGACCACCCCGCCACTGACCGTTATGCGAAGATTCCGCTTTCTCTTCTTTCCGGTATAGGGGATCTTCATGCCCCCAACAGCAGAGACGACCTCTCGCCCCACTCGCTCTGCATAATCCAGGGATGTCTCCGGAAAGACCACCAGGATCTCCTCGCCTCCATACCGGCAGGTGATACCGCGCGGCAAGGATTTCTCACGGATCTTCTGGGCGACCTCATACAGGACCGCATCCCCTGCGGAATGCCCGTACCGATCGTTGATCTTTTTGAAATGGTCCAGGTCGAAGAGGGCCAGGGCGTACTGTTTTCCCAGCCCCTTCCCCTTTCCCTGAAGCAGGTTGTTGATGTAACCGCGCGAGTAGATGAGAAGCAGCGGGTCGTAGTTGGCCCGATGCCACAAACTGGTGATCAGGTTGATCAGCACCGTCAGGACAAGCGAAACCGGAACCCAGTGGAGGAAGAGCTTTTCCAGCTTTTCTCCCCGAACCCAGAAGGCAAAGGTAAACAGGACGAGAAACCCGGTGACGGCCCACGCATAGGGATCCTTTCTGTACAGGGAGAGCGCATAGGAAATCCCCGCGATACAGAGATTGGTGAAAAGGAGGATCACCATCGGCCTCTCGGTGAACCGGCCGAGAGGCTGTTCCATGGTCGGCAGGAGGTACCGTGAACCCCCGACCAACAGCATGCCTTCAACCAGGACGAGCAGAAACAGTAGGATCCTCGTGGAGGGTTTGGACAGGTAGGTGGGAACCAGTGCGATCAGAAGAAGTGCCTGACTGTAGAAAAAGTAGATGAAGAGCCTTGCCCCGATTCCTCCTTCTGGTATCTTGAGAAACATTTTGAGGGGCAAGGATACTTCAAAAAAGAATAGGAGGCTGTACACACCGGCCAGCAGGAACAGGACACTTGCGAGCAGGACCTTCACGTTGTAGAGGTTTCGATAGGTGAAAAGGGCCAAAACCAGGGCCACCAGGTAGAAAACAAGGGAGTGATAGAAATAGGGCCGAGAGAGGAAATAGCTTCTCACACGCTCCCAGGGCAGGGTAGGATAGCGTTCGAGAAGGAAC
>CAZSUQ010000610.1:0-3914 GCA_964609935.1 uncultured Thermodesulfobacteriota bacterium
CAGGCCCGTCTGCGAGGACATCGCCATCCTGAACCTTGTCACCCACCATGACAATCGGTTTCTGGTGTATGCAGGTATTCTGGTTGGAACGCTGAAATTTGATCAAGTTGTAGATGTCGACGCCTGGATCATCCTTTTCTTTCGGGGTCTGGCTTGCACGCACGACGATACGGGAAGCGTCACAGCTTTCCACGACACCTCTTCGCTTCGCGATCACGGTCACGCCGCTGTCTTTTGCCACCACATTCTCCATGCCCGTTCCCACGAGGGGGGCCTGGGTTTGGAGCAGCGGGACGGCCTGCCGTTGCATGTTCGATCCCATCAAGGCCCGGTTCGCGTCGTCATGCTCGAGGAAGGGAATCAGAGAGGCCGCAATGCTAACGAGCTGGGTGGGCGCCACGTCCATGAAGTCGATCTCGGAGGGGTCAACCATGGTAAATTCGCCTTTGACCCGGGCCGATACGAGATCGCGGAGGAAACGACCTGCTGCGTCAAGAGGCGCGTTGGCCTGCGCGATCTTGTGCTCTTCTTCCTGCAAGGCGGAAAGATATCTCGTTTCCTTGGAGACCTTGCCGTTTTTCACGATACGGTAAGGGGTTTCGATGAAGCCGAATTCATTGATGCGTGCAAACGTGCTCAGCGAGGCGATCAGCCCGATGTTGGGACCTTCCGGTGTTTCCACAGGGCAGATGCGTCCGTAGTGTGTGGGATGGACATCGCGCACTTCAAATCCCGCGCGTTCACGCGTCAATCCCCCGGGACCAAGGGCGCTGAGTCGTCGCTTATGTGTAATTTCACTGAGCGGGTTTGTTTGATCCATGAACTGGGAAAGCTGGCTGGATCCGAAAAACTCCTTGATCACGGCAAAAACCGGTTTTGCATTGATCAGGTCATGGGGCATCAGGGTGTCAACTTCCTGAAGGCTTAACCGTTCCCGGACAGCTTTCTCCATGCGAACCATGCCGATGCGGTATTGATTCTCAAGCAGTTCGCCCACAGAACGAACCCGGCGGTTCCCCAGGTGATCGATGTCATCAATGGCCCCGTGCCCGTTTTTCAGCATGAGCAGATATCGAACAACCTCAAGAATGTCCTCCCGCCTGAGCGTGGTCAGGTCCAGCGGCGTATCCAGTTCGAGTTTGTGATTGAGTTTGAGCCTTCCGACCTTGGACAAATCGTAACGATCCGAATTGAAGAAAAGGTTGTTAAAGAAGAACGTTGCGGTATCCAGGGTGGGAGGGTCTCCCGGGCGAAGCCGCCTGTAGATCTCAAGAATGGATTCCTCCTGCGTAGAGACCTTGTCCATCAGCAGGGTTTGCTGAAGGGGAGGGCCGATCAAGTGATCGTCCAGGTGGATAAGGAAAAAGGACTTGATGCCTCGCTCAAGGATCGTATCGAGCTTGTCTTGTGTAACCTGCTCGTTGAATTCCACCAGGATTTCACCGGTTTTTTCATCAACAATATCCGCAGCGGCGTAGGAACCGACAACCCCGTCTTCCCGGATGGGAATTTCCTTGACCTTGGCCTCCTGGAGTTTTTTCAGCGATTTCTTGTGAAACTTTTTCCCTTTGCGATGGATGACTTCCCCTGAGGAAGGATCGCGAATGTCCCTCGGTGCAAAGTTGTCTTCCAAGATTTTTGGGTCGAATTTCTGATAGAACTTCTTTCCCTCTTCCACCAGGACCTTTACATTCTGGTAAAAGATCTTCAGGAGTTCTTCCGAGGAATACCCAAGGGCTTTCAAGAGAATCGTCGCAGGGAGTTTTCGTCTTCGATCGATCCGGACATAGAGCAGGTCCTTGGTGTCGAACTCGAAATCGAGCCAGGAACCCCGGTAAGGAATTACGCGAGCCGAGTAAAGGATTTTCCCGGTGTGGGTCTTCCCCTTGTCGTGATCGAAGAAAACGCCGGGAGAACGGTGCAACTGGCTGACGATGACCCGTTCGGTGCCGTTGATGATGAAGGTTCCGTTCTCCGTCATGAGAGGGATCTCACCGAAGTACACTTCCTGTTCCTTCACATCGCGAATGCTCTGTACACCGGTCTCCTGATCCTTGTCCCACTGGACGAGCTGAACGGTAATCTTGATGGGAATGGAATAGGTCATGCCGCGTTGCGTGCATTCCTCCACATCATATTTGGGCTTGCCGGATGCATACCGCACGTACTCGAGCGAGCACGTTTCGTTGAAATCCTTGATCGGAAAAACACTGCGGAACACCCCTTCCATACCAATGGGCAGCCTTTTCTCAGGCGCCACATTCAGCTGGAGAAAATGCTCGTACGAGCTCTTCTGAATGTCGATCAGGTTCGGATAATCGAGGATCTTTTCAATCTTGTTGTAAGATCGACGAAACCGTCTTCGATGCAGATAAGGTGCATCCATAGTTTCTCCCCGTGAGTTGGTGAAACCAACCTTTTTAGGAAAACCATGTTGAGAGCGAGAAGGACCTTGAATCGCAAGCATGCATTTCAGCGCCCGCGTTCGGTTCTTCCACAGGGGACCGCGTCAGCGTGTAATAACGGACATCGTGACTCGGACCCACGAAAGAAAGGGCTGCCTTACTTGATTTCCGCCCCGGCGCCCACATCCGTCAACTGCTTCAAGATGTCATCCGCTTCATCTTTGGGCACGCCTTCCTTTACCGGTTTCGGCACCCCTTCAACGAGGTCTTTGGCCTCTTTAAGGCCGAGACCCGTAATGGCACGGACCACCTTGATGACCTGAATCTTCTGTGAACCAAAATCCTTGAGGATCACATCAAACTCGGTCTTTTCCTCTTGAGCGGCATCGGCCGGTCCAGCCATTCCGGCCGGGAAGGCCCCCATGGCTGCGACAGGTGCGGCTGCGGTCACGCCGAATCGCTCCTCCAGGTCGGTAATGAATTTGGACAGCTCGAGAACCGTCATGCTTTCAATGAACTTGACAACGTCTTCTTTGGTCAGCTCCGCCATGGTTCGTTTCCTCCCTATCACCTGATGAACGGATCAATCATCACTTGATGTGCTTTTTTTCTGTTCGATTGCTTGAAGCGTACCCAGGAATTTCCTCATCACACCGGCCAGAAGGTTCACAAGGCCGGTGGAAGGACCTTTGAGGGTCGCCAACATTGTAGACAATAGAATTTCCCTGGAGGGCAATTTGGCAAGCCCATTCAGATCCTCTTCGGAGATCGCCTTACCATCGAGGAGGCCCGCCTTGAACTCGAGTTTTGGGTTCTCCTTGGCAAACTGCGTCAGGATCTTTGCCGGTGCTACAGGATCATCGCTGCTCAGCGCAACGGCCGTGGGGCCGAGAAAGTGATCGGAAAGCTTCTCTAGGGTTGTTCCCTCGATGGCCCTTTTCGCCAGGGTATTCTTGATGACACGAAACTCTGTCTTCACAGAACGGAGCTCGTGCCTCAGAGAAGAAATTTCTCCTACATCCAGGCCTTTGTAATCAACAAGGCTGACGAAATACACATCGGAGAATTTCTTGTGCAGAAAGGCAACCGTGTTTTCTTTTTCGGATCGGTTCAACGTCCCGTCCCCCGTTGCGGTGCAATGCGCTTTGCTGAAGGATTAACGAAGTGTGTTGCGCACACTGACTGGATCGATTTTCACCCCTGGACTCATCGTGGAAGAAACAGAGATATTCCGGATATACGTACCCTTGCTGGCGGCGGGCTTTGAGCGAACAAGGGCATCCATCAGGGCCAGAAAATTCTCCCTGAGCTTGTCCTGGCCGAAGGAAACCTTTCCGATGGGGACGTGGATGTTTCCCACCTTGTCAACGCGGAACTCCGTTTTGCCGGCCTTGAGTTCCTCGACGGCCTTCCGGAGGTCAAAGGTAACGGTACCAACCTTTGGGTTCGGCATGAGTCCTCGGGGTCCCAGGATCTTTCCGATGCGTCCCACAACGGCCATCATGTCCG